>CBIHPZ010000790.1:0-1502 GCA_966211865.1 uncultured Aquabacterium sp. | reverse complement strand
GTCAGGCCAGCGCGCGCAGCGCGTCGGCCAGGCGATGCATCGGAGCCGCGCTCGCGCTAGCGCGGGACTGCAGCTGCTCCAGCAGGCCGCGGGTGGCGGCCGGCAGCGGGCGCGCCAGCGCCTCGCGCAGCGCGGCCTGGGTGCTTTCTTCTTCGGTCTCGCAGTCCTGCAGGATGGCCTCGTCGTCCAGGGCCGCCAGGCGGCCGCGGATGGCCATCCAGCCGCGCCGCATCGCGCCCGCGGTGCTGCCGCCGTCTTCCGGCGTGGCGCCCAGGTGCAGCACGTGCGCGCGCAGCTGCTCGGCGGCGTCGCGGTAGGCATCGGCGCGGGTGACGAGCGCCTGGCGCAGCACCACGGCGCGCGCATGTTCGGCGCCGACGCGGCAGCCGAACTCGCCGTCCTTGCAGGCCTCGATCAGCGCATTCAGGCTGTCGAGCGCGTCGAACACGGCCACCAGCGATTCTTCGTCCGCGTGGCTGGGCACGTGGCCGGGCAGGTGGGGGTGTGCGTGCAGGCCGGGAAGGTCGGGCGTCATTCGGCACCTGTGCGTGGAAGATCGGCAGGAAGGGGGACGGCTGCCGGCCATTCGGCAACGCCCGTGCCCAGGCTGCCACCCAACCCCGCTGCGCGCGAAGCGGCGCCGGCGCGGTGGGGCAGCGCGCGCGGGCATGCGCGTTGCCGCCGCGCGGGCCTCCGTTCCTTTTGAAAGGCAGCCCATGGTCATCCCGTCACGACGCCGCGGGCCGGCGGTGCAGAAGCTGGCCGAGCTGTCGCTCGCCGTGCCGCAGGTGGTGGGCCACCGCGTGGCCCGCATGGCGGCCGCGGGCCCGTGGCCGGGTGCGCGCGACCGGCGCGAGTTCCACACCATGGGCGCCGAGAAGGTGGCGGCCTTCGGTGAATCGTGGGCGGCCATGCTGCTGCAGCTGTGGCGCAGCCAGTGGTCGCTGGCGGTGTCGCTGTCGACCTGGTGGTGGTCGCCGGCGCGCTGGGTGCCGGGCGCCTGGCCGGGCGCTTTGCCGGGCGGCCTGCCGGCCTGGCAGCGCTGGTCCGAAGCGCCGTTGCGCGCGCTGGAGCAGGGCCTGGGGCCGGTGCACCGGCGGGCGGTGGCGAACGCGAAACGCCTGGGTGGGCGGTAGCGCGGACGCGTTCTTCGGGCGTTGGGCTCGCGCTGCGCAGCTGCTCAGCCCGGCCCTTCGCCTCTCGCCTCTGCAGTCTTCAGCCCTTCAGCCCTTTAACACCAGCGAGCCGTCCGGGTACGCCTGGCAGATGTAATCGACGAAGGCGCGCACCTTGGGCGCGGGCAGGCGCCGCGAGGTGTGCAGCACCCACAGTGCCGCTTCCACGTGGGTGACCGCGCCCCACTGCACCAGCTCGCCGCGGCTGAGCTGGCTCCAGACGATGGACTGCGGCACCAGCGCCGCGCCGGCGCCGGCCACGGCCGCGTCGCGGATCATCAGGAACGAGGACAGGCGCAGCCGCGGCTCGGGGTCGAGCACGAGGCG
>CBIHPZ010000789.1:0-1507 GCA_966211865.1 uncultured Aquabacterium sp. | reverse complement strand
CGAATCGCCAGGCCATCCGCCAGGCGATGGAGTGGCCGATGCAGCCACGCCAGCGGTCTCGCTACCGGCCGCGTTGGTCAAGGTGATTGAACTGGCCGCCTTGCACGCGGACGTGGACCGCCATGCACTGCTCTACCGCCTGGCCTGGCGCCTGGTGCACGAACCCATGCTGCGCCACGACGCGCTGGACCCCGACCGCCTGCGCGCCGAGCAGATGGCGCGCGTGGTGCGGCGGGAGATGCACAAGATGACGGCCTTTGTCCGCTTCCGTCCGATCGAGGAGCCGGTCTGTGTCGAGGGCGAGGTCGGCGGCGCCGAGGAGGGCGCAAACCCCGGCGACGTGAACGCAGGTGATGCCAGCACCGGCGCCGCAGGCGCAGGTGCTGTTTCGGGTTCGGGTGCGGGTGCGGGTGCGGGTGAGCATGCAGGCGTGGGTGACAGCACGGACGCAGCGGGCCGTGGCGACATGCCGCGTCTTTCGCGCGTCAGGCACGTCGCCTGGTTCGAGCCCGAGCACCATGTGGTCGAAGCCACCGCGCCCTTCTTCGCACGCCGTTTCGCGCAGATGGACTGGGCGATCCTGACGCCCGGCCGCTGCGTGCGCTGGGATGGACGCGCGCTGCAGTTCGGCCCCGGCGCGCGGCGCGACGAGGCGCCGGGCGCCGACGCGGCGGAGCGCCTGTGGCTGACCTACTACCAGAGCATCTTCAATCCCGCGCGGCTGAAGCTCGCAATGATGCGCAAGGAGATGCCGCGGCGCTACTGGAAGAACCTGCCCGAGGCGGTGCTGATCGAGCCCTTGGCGCGGCGGGCGGCCGAGCGCAGCGGGCAGATGGTGGAGCAGGGGGGAACCGTGCCTCAGCGGCGCCGCGGCGCCGCGACCCTGGCGACCAGGCCCGTGGCGCCTGCGGACGCACCGGATGACGACCTGCTATCGCTTGAAGACATTGGCCAGGCGGCGGAGCGCTGCCGCCGCTGCCCCATCGGCGCCCACGCCACCCAGGCCGTGCCGGGGGCCGGCCCGGCGAGCGCCCGGCTGATGCTCGTCGGCGAGCAGCCGGGCGACCAGGAAGACCTGCGCGGCCAGCCCTTCGTCGGGCCCGCCGGCCGCCTGCTCGACCGCGCCTTCGCGCGCCTGGGCTGGCCGCGTGAATCGCTGTACCTCACCAATGCGGTGAAGCACTTCAAGTACGAGCTGCGCGGCCGGCGCCGGCTGCACAAGACGCCGGCCCAGCAGGAGGCCGCGGCCTGCCTGCACTGGCTGGAAGCGGAGATCGCGCTGCTGAAGCCCGCCGCCATCGTCGCGCTGGGCGCCACCGCGGCGCGTTCGCTGCTGGGCCGGGCGGTGGCGGTGAACAGCGAACGCGGCTGGCACCGCCGTGCCGACGGCGTGGCGGTGCTCGTCACGCTGCACCCGGCGGCGCTGCTGCGCATGGACGATGCGGCGGCCGCGGCAGCCGCCTTCGAGCAGTGGGTGGCCGACCTGGCGCTGGCCGCGCCACACCGC
>CBIHPZ010000788.1:0-1509 GCA_966211865.1 uncultured Aquabacterium sp. | reverse complement strand
CCCTCCTCACCGGAACCCCGACCATGAGCCTGCTCACCGCCACCGCCCGCGTCAACGGCGTGCCTTTGCACGACGACGGCGAAACCCTGGACGACGCCACCCTGCGCCAGCGCGCCAGCACCGAGCTGCTGCGCCAGGCGGCCCAACGCGCCGGCATCCGCGCCGATTCCACCGGCGATGCGATCGAGCGCTTGCTGGAAGCCGAAGTGAGCGTCCCGGAACCCGACGAGGCCGCCTGCCGCCGCCACTTCGACGCCCACGCCCAGCGCTTCGCCCATGGCGAACGCCTGGCGCTGCGCCACGTGCTGTTCGCGGTGACGCCGGGCCTGGACGTGGCCGCGCTGCGCCAGCGCGCCGAGGCGCTGCTGTTCGAGCTGCGCTGCGCGGACCCTGCCGGCGATGCCTTCGGCCAGGCCGCGCGCCAGTGGTCCAACTGCCCCACCGGCGCCCAAGGCGGCGAACTGGGCTGGGTGACGCGCGACGACTGCGCGGCCGAGTTCGCGAAGGACGTCTTCGGCCAGGACACCATCGGCGTGCTGCCGCGCCTGGTGCACAGCCGCCACGGCCTGCACGTGGTGGAGGTGCGCGACCGCGTGGCCGCGGCCAGGCCCCGCTATGAAGAGGTGCGCGGCGCCGTGCGCCTGGCGCTGCAGCAGCAGGCCTGGGTGAATGCGCTGCGCCAGTACCTGCAGCGCCTGGCGGGTGAGGCGGAACTGGAAGGCGTGTCGCTGGACGCCGCGGAAACGCCGCTGGTTCAATAGCCAGCCACCGTGACAGCCGGCCAGACCCGTAGCGCCTATAAGACGCGTCCATGACCGACCAACTGCTGCAGCGCCTGCGCCGCTTCCACGACCACGCCTTTCCGCAGTACCGCGAGACCTTCAAGGGCCTGGTCGACGACGGACAGCACCCCAGCACGCTCTTCATCGGCTGCTCCGATTCGCGCCTGGTGCCCTACCTGCTGACCGGCGCGGGCCCGGGCGAACTCTTCATGGTGCGCAACGTGGGCGCCTTGGTGCCGCCCTGCTGCGGCACCCGCGACGGCACCCACCACGGCACCGCGGCCGCCATCGAATTCGCGGTGTTGAACCTGAAGGTGCGCCACATCGTCGTCTGCGGCCACAGCCATTGCGGCGCGATGAAGGCGCTGTACGACGACATCTCGCCCGAGGCGGTGAACCTGGGCGCCTGGCTGGACCTGGCGCGCGAGGCCGCCCTGCCGGTGCGACCGACGCCCGAGGCGTTGCGCCGCACCGAACAGCGCGCCGTGGTGCTGCAGCTGGAACGCCTGATGGACTACCCGATGGTGCGCCGCCGGGTGGAACGCGGGGAGCTGTCGCTGCACGGCTGGCACTACGTGATCGAGGACGGCGAGGTGCATGTCTTCGACGTGAAGAGCGGCAGCTTCGTGCCGGCGTCACGCGCCGAGCACAGCGGCGACGGCCCCTTCCCGGCCGCGAGCGACAGCGCGCTCTTCAACGAGATCGACGATGCCTTCGCGCCCTCCGT
>CBIHPZ010000787.1:0-1523 GCA_966211865.1 uncultured Aquabacterium sp. | reverse complement strand
CGCAGCATCCACCACGGGCGGCCGGCGTACATGCAGGCATTGCGGTCGTACACCACGGCCAGCGTGTCGTCGTTCATCCCCAGCTCGGCCATGCGCTGCGCGAACCCCGCGCGCTCGGGCAGCGGATGCCGCCCATTGCGGCCGGTCTTGGGCGCGGAGAGGTCGGTGTCCAGATTCAGGTAGACGGCGCCCGGCAGGTGCGCTTCGGCAAACCCGCGCGCGCCGGCACCGGCATCAGCCAGGTCGAAGCTGCAATCGAACACCATCACCCGTGCGGCGGGCTGGGCCAGCAAGGCCTTCAGTTCTTCAGCGGAAATCAGCGGGGCCAGGTTCGTCGTCACTCGGTTCATTCCTCGTCAGCTGGGCCGCGCGCTTTTTGCGTTAGCGCGGGCGCGTTCTTCTTCCTGCAGCCGCAGCACGCGGCGTTGCACCTTGCCGGTGGTGGTCATCGGCAAGGCGGCTATGAACTCGATGTCCTTCGGGTATTCGTAGGGCGCCAGGCGGCCCTTCACGTGCCGCTGCAGGTCTTCGATCAAGGCGGCATCGCCCACAACGCCCGGCGCCAGCACCACGTAGGCCTTCACCACCGCGCCGCGCGCCTCGTCCGGCTTGGGCACCACCGCGGCATTGGCCACGGCCGGGTGCTTCACCAGGCAGTTCTCCACCTCGCTGGGGCCGATGCGGTAGCCGGCGGCCTTGAACACGTCGTCGCTGCGACCCTGGTACCAGAGGTAGCCGTCCTCGTCCATGGTCGCGGTGTCGCCGGTGCGGCACCAGCTGTCGGCCGGGTCGCCGGTGAACTTGGCGGCCGTGGCCGCGTCATTCATCCAATAGCCGAGGAAGAACACCGGGTCCAAGTCGCCGTGCACGTCGCGCCGGTGCACCGCCACGTCGCCGGGCGTGCCGCGCGGGCATTCGCGGCCCTCGTCGTCGATCACCGCCACGCGGTGGCCGGGGTAGCCGCGGCCCATGCTGCCGGGGCGCGCGGGCCAGCCCGGCAGCGCGCGGCCGGCGGAATCGAAGGCGCGCTGGCAGTTGCCCACCACGTAGTTGATCTCGGTCTGGCCGAACATCTCGTTGACGACCACGCCCAACTCGTCACGGCACCAGCTGAAGACCGCGTCGCCCACCGCCTCACCGGCGCTCATCAGCGCTTCCAGCTTCAGCACGAAGCGCTGCCGCGGCTGCGGCACCGCCTTCATCATGGCCTTCAGCGCGGTGGGGAACAGGAAGCTGTGCGTGACGCCGTGGCGCTGCATCAGCTCGAAGGCCGCCTCGGGCGTGAAGCGGCCCTGGTAGGCCACGATGGCGCGGCCGAAGTACAGCGTGGGCAGCAACGCGTCCATCAGCCCGCCGGTCCAGGCCCAGTCGGCCGGCGACCAGAACACCGCCGGCGCGCCGCTGATGGTGGCCGGGAACCAGTTCTGGCTGCAGACGAAACCGCTCAGGTTGCCGATGAGCGCGCGGTGCGGGATCAGCGCGCCCTTCGGGGGGCCGGTGGTGCCGCTGGTGTAGATCAGCAC
>CBIHPZ010000786.1:0-1540 GCA_966211865.1 uncultured Aquabacterium sp. | reverse complement strand
GCAATAACGCGCATCCGCCTCGTGCCCCACCAGCCCGCACTGCGCGCAAGTCCCTTCCCCCCGCCCACTCCGCCGCCGCTGTTCCCCCATCTCCACCGTCACGATCCCTGTCGGCACGGCCAGCACGCCCCATCCCAGCAGCATCATCGCGGAGGCCACCAGCCTCCCCAGGTCGGTCTTCGGCGTGATGTCGCCGAAGCCGACGGTGGTCATGGTGGTGACGGCCCAGTACATCGACACGGGGATGCTGGTGAAGCCGTTCTGCGGGCCTTCGACGACGTAGAGCACGGTGCCCATCACCAGCACCATCAGCAGCACGAAGCCCAGGAACACCAGGATCTTGCGGCGGCTGGCGACCAGCGCCGCGCCCAGCGCGCTGGATTCGGCCAGGTAGGCGGTGAGCTTGAAGATGCGGAAGATGCGCAGCAGGCGCAGCACGCGCACGGCAATGAGCAGTTGCGCGCCGGGCACGAAGAAGGCCAGGTAGCTGGGCAGCACGGACAGCAGGTCGATGACGCCGTAGAAGCTGACCGCATAGCGCAGCTGGCGCCGCACGCCGATCAGGCGGGCCAGGTACTCGGCGGTGAAGAGCGCGGTGAAGACCCACTCGGCGCCGTCCAGCCAGGGGCGCCAGGCTTGGCGGATGTCGGCCATGCTGTCCAGCACCACCACGAGGGCGCTGAGCAGGATGGCGCCGATGACGACGATGTCGAAGGCCTGGCCGGCCGGCGTGTCGGACTCGAAGACGATGGCGTGCAGGCGCCGCCGCCAGGGCGCGTCGGGGCGGCCGAAGCGTTCGCTCTCGGTGCGGCCGTCGGGGGTGTGGCGGTCCAGGGTTGCGGGCATGCGGCGGATTGTGGACCTCGGGCCAGCAGCGTCCGAGCGCCCAACCGCGCACGACGATCACAGCGTTCGCAGGGCTGGACGCTGTCTGCGCCACGCTGGGCCACGCTGGGCCATCGGCCTGCAGCACCGGCCGCACCGCAGGCGGCTGGGCCGACAATGCGCTTGAACCGTCACCCCCGGCCGACGCGTCCCCGCAGGCAGCACAGTGAGTGCCGCCGTCACTTACGCCGCGGCCAGTCCCCGAGAGCAAACGCATGAGCATCGAGATCGAACGCAAGTTCCTGGTCGTGGGCACGGCTTGGCGCCAAGGCAGCGGCGTGCGCTTCAGCCAGGGCTACCTGAACCGGGACAAGGACCGCACGGTGCGCGTGCGGCTGGCGGGCGAGCAGGCGTTTCTCACGGTCAAGGGCCGGTCGGCGGGTGCGTCGCGGGCCGAGTTCGAATACGAGGTTCCGCTCGCGGACGGCCAGGAATTGCTGAAGCTCTGCGAGCGGCCGCTGATCGAGAAGATCCGCCGCGTCATTCCGCATGAAGGCAGCACCTGGGAGGTGGACGAGTTCCTCGGCGACAACGCGGGCCTGGTGGTGGCGGAGATCGAACTGCAGTCGGAAGACCAGGCGTTCGTGCGGCCGGAATGGCTGGGCGAGGAAGTGACCTCGGATTCCCGCTATTTCAATTCCAGCCTGTCATTGAA
>CBIHPZ010000785.1:0-1573 GCA_966211865.1 uncultured Aquabacterium sp. | reverse complement strand
CGGCGGCGCGCGCCGGCAGTCGTCGATGACCCAGGCGCAGCGGTCGGAGAACGGGCAGCCCGGCGGCAGGCCGAGCAGGTCCGGCACGCGCCCCGGGATGGTGGGCAGCCGCGTGCCGCGCGGCAGGCCCAGGCGCGGCCGTGCGGCGAAGAGGCCGCGGGTGTAGGGGTGGGCCAGGCGCGCGAACACCGCGTCGGTGGGGCCGCTCTCGACCACGGTGCCGGCGTACATCACCAGCATGCGCTGCACCGTCTCGGCCATCACCCCCAGGTCGTGGCTGATCAGCAGCAGCGCCATGCCGTCCTCGGCCACCAGCTGGCCGATCAGGTCCAGCACCTCGCGCTGGATGGTCACGTCCAGGGCGGTGGTGGGCTCGTCGGCGATCAAGAGGTCGGGCCCGCAGGCCAGCGCGATGGCGATGACCACGCGCTGGCGCTGGCCGCCGGACAGCTGGTGCGGGTGGGCGTCGAGCCGGCGCGCGGCCTGCGGCAGCTGCACGCGTTCCAGCAGGCGCAGCGCCTCGGCCCGCGCGGCGGCGGCGTCCAGGCCCTTGTGCAGGCGCAGCGATTCGCCGATCTGGCGGCCGATGCTGTGCAACGGGTTCAGTGCCGTCATCGGCTCCTGGAACACCATCGCGATGCGGTCGCCGCGCAGCGCGCACCAGTCGTCGTCGGGCAGGCCGACCAGTTCGCGGCCGTCCAGGCGGATGGAGCCGGCCACCCGCGCGCCCTCGGGCAGCAGGCCCATCAGCGCCAGCGCGGTCATCGACTTGCCGCAGCCGGATTCGCCGATCAGGCCCAGCGTTTCGCCGCGGCGCAGCTCGAAGCCGATGCCGCGCAGCGCGTCGGCCGGGCCGCGCGGGGTGGCCAGCGTGACGCGCAGGTCGGACACCGCCAGCAGCGGCGGCCCGGGCATGGCGGCCGGCGCGGGCTCGCTCATGGTGGCTTCGGCGCCTCGCGTCGTTCGGCTCAGGGGCCGGGCGTGGCTTCGTCCATCAGCAGGTCGAGGTAGGCGCCCGAAATCAGCTGCTCGGGCTTCACGCCCAGCGCATCCAGCAGCTGCTGCGCGATGGCGGTGCCTTCGGCCTCGGTCTGGCCTTCGCGCAGCACCACTTCCAGCTCGAGGAAGTCGCCCAGGTCCTCGACGTGGTCGAGGTGGATGCGCGTCTGCCCCGCCAGCACCAGGATGCGGCGCTTGACCACGCGGCCCAGCACGCCGCAGGCGCGTTCCAGCACCTCGCGCAGCGAATCGGGGTCGGCCGCGGGCGTGATGACGTAGTCGGAGACCTTGGGGCCTTCCGCGTCGGGGCGGTGGTAGTGGATCAGCTCGCCGGCGCCGTCGCTGAAGACACGCAGCTTGAGGCGGCCGTGCGGCACGCGGAAGAAGGTGTCGTCCTGGTGGATCAGCTGTGGGTGTTCATCCTCCTCGGCCAGCGCCTGGGCGCGGGGGAGGATGTCGTCGATGCTGTCGACGCGGGCCTTGATCTCGACATTGGCGGGCATGGACGCTGATTGTGGAGGTTAATGGCGCGGCCGGTCCTGTGGATTACGCGGGACCGCGGCCTCGGCAGGGG
>CBIHPZ010000784.1:0-1583 GCA_966211865.1 uncultured Aquabacterium sp. | reverse complement strand
AGGGCTGCCTGCGCACCATCGACGAGATCGCCGCCTGGGGCGCGCTGGACGATCGACTGAAGCGCGAGGTGCTGGCGCTGCTGCCCGAGCGGCGCCGCCAGTGGCGCGCGCTGAAGCTTGACGCCGCGGCGCCGCCGGCCAGCCCCTGAGCCGGGCGCCGGCCGGCCTCGGCCGCATGTCCTGCCGCGACCCGACCGACCCGACCGAACCAACGCGACCCCGACCCTGGCCACGACCCGACCCGACCCCGCGCGCAGGCTTGCCCATGACCCCCATCACCTTCTGGTTCGACGTCGTCTCGCCCTATGCCTGGCTCGCCTTCGACCGCCTGCCGCAGGCGCTGGAGGGCTGCAGCTACGTCGTGGAGTACCGGCCGCTGCTGTTCGCCGGCCTGCTGAAGCAATGGGGGCAGAAGGGCCCGGCCGAGATCGCGCCCAAGCGCGCCTGGACCTACCGTCAGGTGGCCTGGCTGGCGCACCAGCAGGGCACCGCGCTGCAGCTGCCGCGGCCGCACCCCTTCAACCCGCTGGCACTGCAGCGCCTGGCCGTCGCGGCTTCGGCGAACGGCCGCCCGAACCGGCGCGTGGTGGAACTGCTGTTCCGCCACGCCTGGTGCCGCGAAGGCGCCGACCCCAACGACCCGGCGGCGCTGGCTGAGCTGACAACGGCCGTGGCACCGGCGCGCGACCCCGCCAGCGAGGACGTGAAGGCCGAACTGCGCGCCGCCACCGAGGAAGCGGCCGCGGCGGGCCTCTTCGGCGTGCCCACCGTGGTGGCGAACGGCCGCGCCTTCTGGGGCCAGGACGGGCTGGGCATGCTGCGCGCCGCGCTGCTGAAGGACCCGTGGTTCGACGGTCCCGCCTGGGACGAGGCGGGCGCCCAGCCCGTGGGCGTGCAGCGCGCGGTCTGAAGCGCCTGCCGGCGCGCTGGTGCCAGCGGGGCCGATCGAACGGTTCCCGATCGCTGATGCTCAAAATGAGCGGCCAGCCCGTGTCCGGGCCGCGCGGCCAGTGCGCAAGCTGACACGTTCCGACGCAGCTCCGGGTTTGTCCCAGGACGGCGGCTCAGGGCTTTCCTGATCGGGTTAACCCGTCTTTTTGCGCATCACGAAATCAAGCCTGCGGGTTGCCCCCAGGGTTGTAAGCCTGTGTTGGGCTCGCGTCAGCCGCTGTTGGCTTCGCGTCAGAGCTTGGTCAGAGCCGGCGCGCATCGTCCCGCCCCATGCGCTGCCGGTCGGTCGCGCAGATCTCTAGCCCAGGAGACATCCCTCATGGCCAATGCAGCCACCACCCGCGTCAGCAGTGCCTCGGCACCGATGACGAGAGAGGAGAAGAAGGTCATCTTCGCCTCCTCCCTCGGCACCGTGTTCGAGTGGTACGACTTCTACCTGTACGGCTCGCTCGCCGTCTTCATCGGCAAGCACTTCTTCGCGGCGCTCGACCCCACGGCGCAGTTCATCGCGTCGCTGCTGGCCTTTGCCGCCGGCTTCCTGGTGCGTCCCTTCGGCGCGCTGGTGTTCGGGCGGCTCGGCGACATGATCGGCCGCAAGTACACCTTCCTGGTCACCATCCTGATCATGGGCC
>CBIHPZ010000783.1:0-1620 GCA_966211865.1 uncultured Aquabacterium sp. | reverse complement strand
GCGGCCGAGGTGCCCGAGGTGCGGGACCTGGTGGCCTGGCTGCACGAGGAGGCGGCCAGGCAGGAGCCGGCGGCGACCCGGATGGCAGGAAGCGGCCGGAGCTCACGCAAGGACGCGTCGAATAAACGTTAGGGTCCCTGGCATCCGCGTGGACCGCTCACGCTCACCCCGCCAAGGGCAGGCAGATGTCCGTCAGCAGCTCCGTCGGCGCCACGTGCCGCGGGTTGTTCAGGTAGTCCTCGACGATCGGGCTGTCCGCCACCTCGTGCCCCGAATGCGGCAGCCAGTGCCCGAAGAGCCAGCGGTAGGCCGCTCGCATCGAAGCATAGGGGCCCTGGTGACGCAGCACGGCGCAGCGGGCGGGCGGCAGCGTGATGCGCTGCAGGCCCGATGGCAAGTCGCCGCCTACGTCGGCCGCGCCGCTGACCGCGGCATGCGATCGCAGCGCGGCCTGGTCGATCGCGTCGGGGTCGTCGTGGTACAGGCCCAGCGTGCGCATGCCGGGGCGCGCCAGGCCGTGCGCGGCCAGGGTGCCGAAGAGGCGCTCGAAGGCCTGGCCGATCTCCATGTACGAGCCGCGGTGCTCCACGGCCAGCAGCTGCAGCGCGGGCAGGTCCCGCACCGTCACCGACTGGCCGTGCGGCAGGGTGAAGGCCGCTTCTGCGTCGGCGGTGGGCGCCGCGGCGGCGGCCCGGAACGCCGCGTGCCCGCCTTCGCTGCGGTAGCGCGCCGGCGGCAGCCCGTAGCTGGCCTTGAAGATGCGCGTGAAAGACGCGACGTCCGGGTAGCCCGCCTGCCGCGCGATGTGAGCGACAGGCTGCGTGCCGTTGGCCAGCGCCGCGGCCGCGCGCTGCAGGCGCAGCCGCTTCACGGTGCCGGCCAGGGTCTCGCCCGTCATCGCGTGGTAGATGCGGTGCCAGTGGTGCGGCGACAGGTGCGCCACGTCGGCCAGCGCGTTCAGGTCCAGCGGCTCGTCCAGGTGGGCGTGCACGTGGGCGATGACGCGCTGCAGCCGCGCCTCGTAGCGGGCCCAGGCGCGGCGGTCTTCGGCCGCGGGCTCAGCGCAGTCCGACGTAGATGCGGATGCGGCCATCGGGGTCGTAGCGTTCATGTTCGCAGCGGTAGCTCTTCGGCAGGTCGGCCTGCTGCCAGATCATGCGCCAGGCGTCGCCCACGCGGTCGTGGCGGCCGCGTTCCACCTCGAACACGGCGCAGCGCTGGGCGGGCAGCTCGATGCGCGTGAGGCCTTCGGGCACCGGCGTGCCGGGCGGCACGGCGGCGCCGATGACCAGCGAATACGTGCCCTCGTTGTCGCGGCCCTCGTGTTCGAAGCGGGTGTAGGCGGCGAAGACGCTGTCGGACAGGCGCGGCGTGATGCGGGCCAGCACCCTGTCGGCGGTGAAGCGCTGCCAGTGCGGCGGGATGGTGCGGAAGGCTTCGGCGTTGCTGGTGCGCAGTTCCAGGCCGATGACGGTGGTGGGCTCGGTGTGCTCGATGGTGTGGGTTGGCGCCTGGGCGGTGCTGGGCATGGTGGTGGTCCGTTGAACGTGAAGGCCATCGTTCCACGGACCGACTTGACAAGTCTTGCGGACTTGGACGCAGCGGTCACAGCGTCGTGGC
>CBIHPZ010000782.1:0-1684 GCA_966211865.1 uncultured Aquabacterium sp. | reverse complement strand
AGCTTGCCCTTGGCCAGCTCCAGCATCGCCATCGTCGGGTCGGTGATGTTGAAGCGCTCGGCCACCGCGTTGAACACGCCGCGGCCGTCGTCGGAGATCAGCAGCTGCACCTGCGTCGGCGTCTGCCGCATCGACACGGTGACGCTGGTGCCGCCGCTGTGGTCGATGGCGTTGTTCAAGAGCTCGGTGAACACGTGCTGCGCGATGCGTGCCACGTTGGGCTTGAGCTCGAAGCGGCCGGCGAAGTCCTGCGACCACGGCAGGTCTTCCTGCAGGCCCTGCAGCGGGTAGCGCCGCACCACCTGCCGCAACGACCCCGGCTTGTAGATCGCCTTGCGAGACACGCCATCACGCGCCAACCACTGCGCCTCGACCAGCTTGTTCAGCTGGTTGCGCGCGCTGGTGCGGCTGATGTTCAGGCGCTGGCACAGGTAGGCCGGCAGGTCCTGCGGGTGGGCGAGAACAGCCTCGGTGATCCAGGGCGTGAGGTCGCTGAGGGCGATGCGGGCCATGTGTCGATCCTTCCGGCGACGGACGGGGATGGGTCGCCATAAATGTCGGCCCCCAGGGCCTTCGGCCCGCCCCCCGCGGGGGGCGCAACCGCCTGGGGAACGGCCCGGCAGCGGCAGCGGAGGGTGGAGTCCAGTGTCGGCTTCGCGGGGCGCCGCTTCAGGCCGAAAAGCGGCCGGATCCACGGCCTATTCCCGCCCCCATCGGCGGCACGGAAGGGCTGTTGCGCACGGAAACGGACAGCGCCCTTCCCCCTGCCCCGGGGCCTGCCAGCGGCGCTATGCTGCCCCGGCCGGTCACTACAATCCGGCGCCAGTTACAAGGCGGTTTCATCGCCGCGCCCGGCCTGTCCGGGCTCACGCGGCGGCGCCTTCCGCATCGCATTCCCCACTTCGCAGGACATCACCATGCCACTCGTCTCGATGCGCCAATTGCTGGACCACGCCGCCGACAACGGCTACGGCATCCCGGCCTTCAACGTCAACAACCTGGAGCAGGTGCAGGCCGTGATGGCGGCCGCGGCCGAAGTCGATGCGCCGGTCATCCTGCAGGCCAGCGCCGGTGCCCGCAAGTACGCCGGCGAGAGCTTCATCAAGCACCTGATCCAGGCCGCGCTCGAGGCCTACCCGAAGGTGCCGCTGGTGATGCACCAGGACCACGGCCAGAGCCCGGAGATCTGCCGCGGCGCCATCGACCTGGGCTTCACCTCGGTGATGATGGACGGCTCGCTGCAGGCCGACGGCAAGACCATCGCCAGCTACGAGTACAACGTCGACGTCACGAAGAACGTCGTCGACATGGCCCACAAGCTGGGCATCACCGTGGAAGGCGAACTGGGCTGCCTGGGCTCGCTGGAAACGATGAAGGGCGACAAGGAAGACGGCCATGGCACCGACGCCACGATGACCATCGACCAGCTGCTGACCGACCCCGAGCAGGCCGCCGACTTCGTCAAGAAGACCCAGCTGGATGCGCTGGCCATCGCCATCGGCACCAGCCACGGCGCCTACAAGTTCACCCGCAAGCCCACCGGCGACATCCTGGCGATCAACCGCATCAAGGAAATCCACCGCCGCATTCCCAACACCCACCTGGTGATGCATGGCAGCTCCAGCGTGCCGCAGGACCTGCTGGCCGAGATCCGCAAGTACGGCGGCGACATGAAGGAAACCTA
>CBIHPZ010000781.1:0-1690 GCA_966211865.1 uncultured Aquabacterium sp. | reverse complement strand
CACCAACACCGGCACCCGCCACGGCAGCGAGGTGGTCCAGGTGTACGTCGCCGACCAGTCGGGGCTGATGGCCGCGCCGCCGCAGGAGCTGCGCGGCTTCGCGAAGGTGGAGCTGGCACCGGGCGAGACCACCCGCGTGTGCATCGACATCCCGCGCGAGCGCCTGCGCTACCGCGTGCCGGGCGCGGGCTGGTGCGACCAGCGCGGGCCGGCGGAGATCCGCGTCGGCGCGTCCTCCCGCGACATCCGGCTGCGCTGCAGGACCGAGCTGCAGGGCACGCCCCTCGCGCGGCCGCTCACCGGGCGGTCCTCGCTCGAGGAGTGGTTCCAGCACCCGCTGATCGGACCGCGCCTGAGGCGCTTGATCGAGCAGCGCGGTGGTGTCACTGGCCGCGCCGGCGATCTGTTAGCGGATCCCGTGGGCCGGCGCTCGATCCTGACCGTGCCGATGGTGGGCCTGGCGCAGTTTCCCGGCTTTCCACTCGACGCCAACGACCTGCACGTCCTGCTCGAAGAAGCCGCGGGCACGCCGTTCGGCGACCGTGACTAGGCCACGACGACTAGGCGCTTGTACGTGCTAAGCGAAGGGGACATGCGTGCGCCGGACCGCAACCTACATTGATTTACGTGACGTCGCCGGACGACGCGACGCCACGCGACCTAACTCACGACATGTGGAGACACACTTGAAACGCATCCTGGCCCTCACCGCCACGCTCGGCGCCGCGACATTCGCGCAGGCTGACATCACCCACCAGATCGACGAGAAGTCCAGCGTCAGCATCGGCGTGTGGCTCGACCTGGGCCTGCGCCGGGTGGGCACCCCCACCGGCGATGACTGGAGCGTCACGTCCTCGGGCCCGCCGCTGTCGCGCGTGATGTTCCGCGGCCAGCGCAAGCTGGGCGAGAACCTCGAGGCCTTCGGGTACCTGGAGCACCGGCTGCGCCCCAACACCGGCGAGAACGCACCGGGCGCCAACGTCTCTGCTCCGGGCGAGGTCCAGCTCTACCGCCATTCGTGGCTGGGCCTGTCGGGCAAGAGCTGGGGCGAGTTCCGCGCCGGCAAGATGCTGAACGTGCTGCAGGAATTCAACGGCGGCTACGAGCCCTGGAAGGGCGGCACGACCGTGGCCAACGTGCACACCGGGGGCATCTTCAGCGGCGTGCGCCAGAACAACACCGTCTACTACAAGACACCCTTCATGGCCGGCCTCAGGGCTCACGTGTCGGCCAGTGATTCGGAAGGGAACACCAACAACGCCAACATCCCCGACCCGAAGACGCTGTGGGCGGTGGGTGCGGAATACAAGGCCGGCCCGGTGTCGGCGGCCGTCGCCATCGACCGCGGCATCCAGCGCCAGAAGACCAGCGGGGCCTACGGCAGCTACAACTTCGGCTTCGCAACGCTGATGGCGCAGTGGGAACGGGGCGACCGCGGGCCCGGCACCAACAGCCTCGAGCGCCGCTCCATCAGTGCCGTCATCCCGGGCGGCAAGTTCACCTACATGGTGGGCTACCTGAATGGCCCGGACGAAAAGCGCAACCGCTTTGGCGCGGGCCTGGAGTACGCCTACGACAGCCAGGTCGGCTTCTACACCGACGTCGGCCTGAACCGGGGCACCGGGTGGACGGACGCGCAGCGCAAGCTGCAGTTCGACGTCGGCTTCCGCGTCCGCTTCTGAGCGGCGCG
>CBIHPZ010000780.1:0-1701 GCA_966211865.1 uncultured Aquabacterium sp. | reverse complement strand
CGGCCGGGCGGGGCTCACAGCATCAGCTTCCAGAAGGTGTCCACCTGCTGGCACGCGGTGCCCTGCAGGCGGTCGGTGGTCTTGCCGGTGGTGACGTCGACGGTGAAGTCGCGGCAGGGGCCGCGTTCACCGCCGAAGGAGCCGCGCGGGGTCAGCAGGAACTCGCGCCCGGTGCCCTCGTTGCGCCACCACACCGGCGTGTCGTTGCGGGTCAGCTCCAGCACGCCGATGGCCTTCTTCAGGTCGCTGGCATCCATGGCCTTGGCGATCTCGGTGGCCGCGGCCGGGCCGCGCAGGCTGCGGACCAGCAGCAGGTCGCGCGGGCGGCCGTCGGGGTAGGCGGGCGGCTTGCCATCGGGCACCGGCGTGACGCCGGGGGCGGGCGCGCCGGGCGTGCCGCAGGCGCTGATCAACACGGCGGCCAGGGCGATGGCCGGGGCCGTGAACAGGGCGGCGCCGCGGGGCGCCGGCCGGTGGAATCGGAACATGGGGTCTCCAGGGAATCGCGCGGCACGTGCAGCGGTGCGTGCGCGCAGTGGCTGCGATCTTAGGCCTGCGCGGTGTGGCGGCACGGCCGCAAAGCGCAGCATTTCACATTGACCGCCGCGGTCCCGAGGCGAACACTCAGCCGCTTCGACAGACCCACCACGGGACAGTCCGCCGCCAGTGCGGACACCTTGCAGGGAGAGATCCGCCCGCGCCTGTGGCCGCAAGCCGCACGCGGGTTCCGCCATCTCGAGAGGAGTGCCCCATGCGTCTCGTCCGTCGCCTGCTGCTCGCCGCCTGTGCGGGCTCCGCGCTGATCCTGGCCCTGCCCGCGCAGGCCAAGCCGCCGCGCGTCATCGTCTACGACGACTTCGGCAAGACCGGCCCGGCCGGCTACACGATCAACGACTACGCCCAGAAATGGGCCAACCCCTTCGGCCTGGGCGAGATGGCCTCCACGGGCGGCGACACGCGCTCGTTCAAGGGCAACCAGTTCTCGGTCTCGGCCGTGCCCTTCACGGTGGGCGCGGACTTCAGCGTCTTCGACCACCTGAAGTACATCGCCATCAGCACGCAGTCGTTCGCGGTGCCGGCGCGCGGGTCCATCACCTTCTCGTCGGTGATCCAGGCCGAGACGCCGGGCACGCAGCCCGGCCGCGTGATCCAGGGCACCTACGTGCAAAGCGGCCTGCCCTACGCGCAGCCCACGCTGGAGGGGCAGCAGGCCGGCGCGGTGATGAACATGGTCGACTTCGCGACCGGGCAGCTGTTCGACTGGTTCGTCAGCGGCGGCAGCGCCTTCACGCTGGTGGAGCGACTGCCGTCGAACGTGGCCAACGGCCTGCCGCCGGGCGCGCCGGGCTACGTGGGCCGCGACAAGATGTACACGCAGATCGTCGACGAGGTGAAGGTCGGCCCCGGGCCGCACAAGGTGGCCATCCGCTACACGCGCGACGGTGGACGCTCATTTGTCGAGTTTTTCCTCAATGGCCAGCTGGTGTCGCGGGTCGATGACGTGGGCGTGCCGCTGGACGTGCAGGGCAAGCCCTACACCGGCATCTACCCGGCGATGGGCCCGGGCGAGAAGCTGGTGGACCAGGTCAACAGCTTCTCGATCGGCCATGGCCTGTTCAGCCTGCTCGACGCCTTCCCGTTCCAGCATCCGGAGGCGCCGGAACTGAGCGTGTCGATCCCGATGGCGAACCGGCTCTTCGG
>CBIHPZ010000779.1:0-1717 GCA_966211865.1 uncultured Aquabacterium sp. | reverse complement strand
TGCAGCCGCGGCAGCCAGTCCGACAGCAGGCGCTGCAGCCGCATGCGCGAGCCCGACTCCAGCAGCATCTGCACCCGCTCCACGCCGGCGATGCGCGACATCGTGGAGGGGATCGGCGGGTAGACCGTCACCTCGCCCGCCGGCACCAGGTCTTCGGCCTCGGTGGCCGCCGCATGCAGGAAGGCGGTGGCCACCGCCGCGTCGCGCGCCTCGGCCCGCAGCAGCGCCAGGTGGCTGAAGGGCGGCAGGCCGGCGCTGTGGCGCTCGTCGAGCTGGCTCTGCGCGAAGGCGGCGAAGTCGTGCTTCTTCAGGGCCGCGTACAACGGGTGTTGGGGGTGCCAGGTCTGCACCCACATCTCGCTGCGCGCGGCGGCCTCGGCGTCGCGCCCGGCGCGGCCGGCGGCCTGCATCAGCAGCGCGAACAGGCGCTCCGGCGCGCGGAAATCGCTGGCGAAGAGCGCGCTGTCCGGGCTCACCGCCACCACCAGCGTGATGCGGCGGAAGTCGTGGCCCTTGGTCACCATCTGCGTGCCGACCAGCACGTCCACCTCGCCGGCGTGCACCTCGGCCAGGCGGCTTTCCAGCTGGCCCTTGCCGCGCGCGGTGTCGGCGTCCAGCCGGGCGATGCGGGCGCCGGGCAGGGCTTCCGCCAGCTGCTCTTCCAGCTTCTCGGTGCCGCGGCCCAGCGGCGCGATGTCGAGGTTGCCGCATTCGGGGCAGGCGCGCGGCACGCGTTCGGTGAAGCCGCAGTGGTGGCAGCGCAGGGTGCGTTCGCCCTTGTGGAAGACGCGCCAGGCGCTGCAGTGCGGGCAGCCGCTCTTCCATCCGCAATCGGCGCAGTGCAGCACGGGCGCGTAGCCGCGGCGGTTGAGGAACACCAGGCTCTGCTCGCCGCGTTCCTGCCGCTCGCGCAATGACGCCAGCACCATCGGCGCCAGCACCACCGGCGGCGGCGCACCGCCGGCCGCGGTGGGCTGCGGCCGCGGCAGCACGCCCATGTCGAAGAGGCGCACCCGCGGCAGCGCGCCGCCGCCGATGCGCTGCGCCAAGGGCACGTTGCGGTAGCGGCCCTGCGTGGCGTGGCGCCAGGTCTCCAGCGACGGCGTGGCCGAGCCCAGGATCACCGGCACGCCTTCCAGGTGCGCGCGGTACACCGCCAGGTCGCGCGCGGAGTAGCGCGCGCCCTCCTGCTGCTTGTAGGAGGGGTCGTGTTCCTCGTCGACGACGATCAGCCCCAGCCGGGGCAGCGGCGCGAAGACCGCGAGCCGCGTGCCCAGCACGATGTCGGCCTGCCCCAGCAGCGCCATCAGCCAGTGCGACAGGCGCTGCGCCGGCGTCAGCCCGCTGTGCATGGCCACCAGGCGGCGCTGCGGGAAGCGCGCGGCGAAGCGGGCCTCGAGCTGCGGCGTCAGGTTGATCTCGGGCACCAGCACCAGCGCCTGGCGGCCTTCGGCCAGCGCGGCTTCCGCGGCGCGCAGGTAGACCTCGGTCTTGCCACTGCCGGTCACGCCGTGCAGCAGCATGGGCGTGGGGCGCGGCTGGGCGCGCAGTTCGGCCAAGACAGCCAGTGCGGCCTGCTGCTCGTCGTTCAGGGCTGGCCGCTCCACGTCGATGGCATCGGGTGGCGCGGCCTTCCCGTCGCGCGCCAGCCGTTTCAGCAGCCGCGCCTGGCGCTTGGCCACGGCCGGCCCGTCCAGCTTGCGCAGTTCCGGCGGCA
>CBIHPZ010000778.1:0-1742 GCA_966211865.1 uncultured Aquabacterium sp. | reverse complement strand
TGATAGTTAAGTACATTAATTAACCAGTTCGCTCACACCGATGGAGACCGCGTGATGAACCCGATGCACTTCAAGCCCGCACGCCGCGGCGCGGCCAGCGCCATGCTGGCCACCACGGCGGCCGCTGCGCTCCTCGCCGGCTGCGCCAGCCAGGACGACGACCCCAGCCTGCCCCGCCTGGCTGCCGCCCAGCCCGCCAGCCTGTCGGGCGCCTGTGGCGACCTGTCGGCGCGCCTGGCCGGGTTGCCGAACACCGTCATCACCGCGGCCACCACGGTGCCGGCCGGCACGCTCACCGTCGGCGGCCAGCCGGTGGCCGAGCACTGCCAGGTCACCGGCCGCATGCACGACCGCATCAGCCCGGTCGACGGCCAGGCCTATGCGATCCGCTTCGAGCTGCGCCTGCCCCGGGCCTGGAACGGCCGCTTCCTGCACCAGGGCAACGGGGGCATCGACGGCAGCGTGCTGCCGGCCACCGGCGGCTTCGGCGGCGGACCCGTGACCAACGCGCTGCAGCAGGGCTTCGCCGTGCTCAGCTCCGATGCCGGCCACCCCGCCGCCATGGGCCCCAACTTCGGCGTCGACCCGCAGGCGCGGCTGGACTACGGCTACCAGGCCGTGGCCAAGCTCACGCCCATGGCCAAGCAGGCGATCCAGCTGGCCTACGGCAAGGGCCCGGACCGTTCGTACTTCGGTGGCTGCTCCAACGGCGGCCGCCACGCGCTGGTGGCCGCTGCGCGCTATGCCGACCAGTACGACGGCATCCTGGCCGGCGCGCCCGGCTACAACCTGCCGAAGGCCGCGGTCGCCAACATCTACGGCGCGCAGCGCTACGCCAGCGTGGCCACCAACCCGGCCGACCTGTCCACCGCCTTCACCACCGCCGAGCGCGGCCGCGTGGTGCAGGCCGTGTTGGCCCGCTGCGACGCGCTGGACGGCGCCACCGACGGCCTGGTCCAGGACACCGCCGCCTGCCAGGCCGCCTTCAGCCTGGAGCGCGACGTGCCCACCTGCACCGGCGCACGCGACGGCACCTGCCTGAGCGCCGCGCAGAAGGCGGCCATAACGCCCATCTTCAGCGGCCCGACCACCCGCAGCGGCACACCCATCTATTCCAGCTTCCCGTTCGACGCGGGCCTGGCCACGGCCGGCGTCGCCTCGTGGGAATTCACCGCGCCGCTGGAACGCGACTCCGGCGCGGTCGGCATCATCTTCAAGGTGCCGCCGGAGAACCCCACCGGCTTCAACGGCCCCGCCTTCACGCTGGGCGCCGACGTGGACGCCCTGTTCGCCGGCATCAGCGCCACCAACGGCACCTACACCGAATCGGCCATGAGCTTCATGACGCCGCCGAACCCGACGAACCTGGCCACGCTGAAGAACCGCGGCGGCAAGCTCATCGTCTACCACGGCGTCAGCGACGCCATCTTCTCGGTGGACGACAGCCAGGCCCTGTTCCGCGGCCTGAACCAGGCCAATGGCGGCGATGCGTCCAACTTCGCGCGGCTCTTCCGCGTGCCCGGCATGGGCCACTGCAGCGGCGGCCCGGCCACCGACCAGTTCGACGCGCTGGGCGCGCTGGTGCAGTGGGTGGAACAGGGCCAGGCGCCCGAGCAGATCACCGCCCGCGCCCGCGGCGCCGGCAACCCCGGCGGCGTGAACGCCGACGTGCCGACCACCTGGGCCGCCGACCGCAGCCGCCCGCTGTGCCCCTGGCCCAAGGTGGCGCGCTACCGCGGCAC
>CBIHPZ010000777.1:0-1767 GCA_966211865.1 uncultured Aquabacterium sp. | reverse complement strand
AGGCCGGCGATGCCGAAACGGTGGCCGGCGGCCAGGGGCGGCGCGCGCAGGAAGCTGTTTTGCGAAACGAAGGCAAAGGAGGTCATCGGGCGGGCATGAGGGATGCCGTCGCAGCATGCATCATGCGGCGCGGTCCTGCCACCGCGGAGAGCCCCGATGAAACCCGTCCTGATCCTGCAGCACCTGGTCGATGATGGCCCGGCCTACCTGGGCCAGTGGCTGGCGGACGAAGGCGTGCCGGTGGACCTGCGTTGCACCGAGGCGGGCGTGGCGTTTCCCACCGCGTTGGGTGAGGTGCGGGCGCTGGCGGTGATGGGTGGCGCGATGAGCGCGAACGATGACCTGCCTTCGCTGCGCCAGGCCGAGCGGCTGATCCTGGAAGCGATGGACCGCGGCATTCCCGTGATCGGCCATTGCCTGGGCGGGCAGCTGATGGCGCGGGCCTTGGGCGGGCGGGTGGGTCCGTCCACCGCGCCGGAAATCGGCTGGCTGCCCATCCAACGGCTGGCAGCGGCTGCCGCTGATGACTGGTTCGGCCCGGCGCCGCTGCCGCTGGTCTTCCAGTGGCACTACGAGGCCTTCACGTTGCCCCAAGGCGCGCAGGCGCTGGCCACCAGCCCCGCGTGCGCCGTGCAGGCCTTCGCGATCGGGCCGCACCTGGGGATGCAGTTCCATGTCGAGCAGGACGAGCCCAAGCTTCTGCGCTGGACGCAGGTGCACGAGGGCGAGTACCCGCAGGCGCAGCGCGACCACCCGGCCACCGTGCAAGGGCCCGCCGCGATGCTGGCGGACGCGCGGCGGCGCCTGGCCGAGCAACAGCAGCTGGCGGCCCGGCTCTACCGCCGCTGGCTGAGTGGCCCAGGGGCTTGACGCGAGGGCCGCCCCGCCGGGCCGGCTGTGGGCGCGGCGACGCGCGCGCTTCGGACTGGTGCTGCAAGAGCGCATCGCATGAATCGACGCGCGGCTGTTGCTACCGGATCGTGAAATCGCCGTTTCGCAATACGAGATGCGGCGCTGCTGCGATGCAGCAAGATTTTTCATGGCGAAGGATTGCTTCCCGCATCATGAAAACGATCACGCAAGCCGTTGATTTTTAAAGGAAAACTATTTGGTCTTATATAAGACACAAGTCTTTCCACGCTTACGCCAGGCGACTAACCTTGAGTCCAACGGTTCGCAACCGCCACCCCCTCAAACCAAGGAGCCTTTCATGACCGCACTGACCCGCGAACAACAAATCGCCGCTCTCGAGAAGGACTGGGCCGAGAACCCGCGCTGGAAAGGCATCAAGCGCGGCTACACCGCCGCCGACGTGGTGCGCCTGCGCGGCTCGCTGCAGATCGAGCACACGCTGGCCAAGCGCGGCGCCGAGAAGCTGTGGAACCTGATCAACACCGAGCCCTTCGTCAACTCGCTCGGCGCGCTGACCGGCAACCAGGCCATGCAGCAGGTCAAGGCCGGCCTGAAGGCGATCTACCTGTCCGGTTGGCAGGTGGCGGGTGATGCGAACAGCAACGGCGAGATGTACCCCGACCAGTCGCTGTACTCGGTGGACTCGGTGCCGAAGGTGGTCAAGAAGATCAACAACACCTTCGCCCGCGCCGACCAGATCCAGTGGAGCGAAGGCAAGAACGACGTCGACTACTTCGCGCCCATCGTGGCCGACGCGGAAGCCGGCTTCGGCGGCGTGCTGAACGCCTTCGAGTTGATGAAGGCCATGATCGAAGCGGGCGCCGCCGGCGTGCACTTCGAAGACCAGCTGGCCGC
>CBIHPZ010000776.1:0-1778 GCA_966211865.1 uncultured Aquabacterium sp. | reverse complement strand
CCGTTCCGTCGGGATAATCCCCGGATGAACCCGCGCCTTGGCACGCTGCACCCCTACCCCTTCGAACGCTTGCGCGAACTGACGCGCGACATCACGCCCGCTCCCCACCTGAAGCCCATCGGCCTGGGCATCGGCGAGCCGCGCCACCCGGCGCCCGAGCTGGTCAAGCAGGCCCTGGTCGAGGGCATGGCCGGCCTGTCGGTCTACCCGCCCACCCTGGGCGCCCCCGAGCTGCGCGAAGCCATCGTGGCCTGGATTCAGCGCCGCTACGCCGTCACGGTGAACCCCGCCACGCAGGTGCTGCCCTGCAGCGGCTCGCGCGAGGCGCTGTTCGCGCTGGCGCAGACGGTGGTGGATGCGTCCAGGCCCGGCGCCACCGTCGTCAGCCCCAATCCGTTCTACCAAATCTACGAAGGCGCGGCGCTGCTCGCCGGCGCACAGACCGCCTTCGCGAACAGCGACCCCGCACGCAACTTCGCCGCCGACTGGAACCAGATCGACGAGGCCACCTGGAGCCGCACGCAGCTGCTGTACGTCTGCTCGCCGGGCAACCCGTCCGGCGCGGTGATGCCCCTGTCCGAATGGCAGCGGCTGTTCGAACTGAGCGACCGCCACGGCTTCGTCATTGCCAGCGACGAGTGCTATTCGGAGATCTATTTCCGCGACGAACCGCCGCTGGGCGGCCTGGAAGCCGCCAAGGCGCTGGGCCGCGACGACTTCCGCAACCTGATCTGCTTCACCTCGCTGTCCAAGCGCTCGAACGTGCCGGGCATGCGTTCCGGTTTCGTCGCCGGCGATGCCAAGCTCATCAAGGCCTTCCTGCTCTACCGCACCTACCACGGCGCGGCCATGAGCCCGATGGTGCAGCACGCCAGCATTGCGGCCTGGAACGACGAGGCGCACGTGGTCGAGAACCGTGCGCTGTACCGCGAGAAGTTCGCCCAGGTGACGCCGGTGCTGGCCGAGGTGCTGGACGTGCGATTGCCGGACGCCGGCTTCTACCTCTGGGCCGCGGTGCCTCAGGCGGGGAACGCGCCTGGTGACGACATCGCCTTCGCCCAGGGCCTGCTCGCTCAATACAATGTGACGGTGCTGCCCGGCAGCCTGCTGGCACGTGATGCACACGGCAGCAACCCCGGCCGGGGCCGCATCCGCATGGCCCTGGTGGCGCCAACGGCCGAGTGCCTGGAAGCCGCCCACCGCATCGCCGAATTCACCCGCCGCCTCGCCGGCTGACCCCTTGCTGATTCACCTCACCCGAGCACCCGCATGACCCAACAGCTGCAATCCATCATCGACCTGGCCTGGGAAGGCCGCGCCAGTCTTGGCCCGGACACGGTCGCTCCGGAAATCCGCGCCGCGGTGAACGAGGTGATCTCGGGCCTGAACGCCGGCCACCTGCGCGTGGCAGAACGCCAGGGTGTTGGCCAATGGACGGTGCACCAGTGGATCAAGAAGGCGGTGCTGCTGAGCTTCCGCCTGCAGGACAACCAGCCGATGCAGGCCGGCGACCTGCATTTCTTCGACAAGGTGCAGCCGAAGTTCTCGCACCTGGATGCCGCGCAGATGAAGGAAGCCGGCGTGCGCGTGGTGCCGCCGGCCGTGGCGCGCCGCGGCAGCTACCTCGCAAAGGGCGTGGTGCTGATGCCCAGCTACGTCAACATCGGCGCCTACGTCGACGAGAACACCATGGTCGACACCTGGGCCACGGTCGGCTCCTGCGCGCAGATCGGCAAGAACGTGCACCTGTCGGGCGGCGTCGGCATCGGCGGCGTGCT
>CBIHPZ010000775.1:0-1833 GCA_966211865.1 uncultured Aquabacterium sp. | reverse complement strand
GCCTCCGTCTCCGCTTCCGCGCCCCAGAGACGCCAGCCGCGCAAAGCCCGCCGCCCGCCCGTCAAGTTTGCAGCTTCAAGCGCATTCAACGCCCGGCCCTGAAGGCACTCACCGGACCAGCCCGCCACGCCGGCCGCAAGAGGAACACCCAGCTTCAGCCAGATCGAAGAAGGCCGCGTCAATCAGACGTCATCATCCCCCCGGTGCACACCACCGTGCAGGCCGCCGGCTTGCAAACGACGGTGGAAACACCAGCGGAGCCCGACAACATGAAAGTGCACCACCTGAACTGCATCTCGTCCTGCCCGCTGGGCGGCCGGCTGATGGATGGCCGATCGGCATCCGCGTTCCAACGCGGGCAACTGTGCTGCCATTGCCTGCTGCTGGAGAGCAATGAGGGGCTGGTGCTTGTCGACACCGGCTTTGGCCTGCGCGACGTGCGCGACCCCTGCAGCCGCCTCAGCGGATTCTTCCTGAAGCTGCTCAGCCCGGACTTCCGGGAAGAAATGACCGCCTTCCGCCAGGTCGAGCGCCTGGGCTTCAACCCGCGCGACGTGCGCCACATCGTGCTGACGCACCTGGACTTCGACCACGCCGGCGGACTCGACGACTTCCCGCAGGCGCGCGTCCACATGATGAGCGAAGAGCGCCACCACGCCGTGCAGCAGGCCACCTGGCTCGACCGCCAACGCTACCGGCCGCAGCAGTGGGCCGATCGCTCGCGCTGGCAGGTGCATGGGGCCATCGGCCACCGGGCCGAACGCTGGCACGGCTTCGACAACGTGCAGGCCGGCAGCGGCCTGCCCGACGGCGTGCTGCTGGTGCCGCTGGCGGGCCACACCTTCGGCCACGCGGGCGTCGCGGTGCAGGCGGACGGCGGCTGGATGCTGCAGGCCGGTGACGCGTACTTCGACGCCCATGAGATGGACCTGCAGCGCCCGCGCTGCCGGCTGGGCCTGCGGATGTACCAGACCCTGATGGAGAAAGACCGCCACGCGCGCCTCGGCAACCAGCAGCGCCTGCGCGACCTGCGCCGCAATCATGGCGAGGTGCGGCTCTTCTGCGCCCACGACCCCGATGAATTCGAGCGCCTGGCCGGGCGGCCGATGGGCGCCAGCGCCGCTCCGCCGCAGCCGCAACACCAGGAAGCGCACGGATTCGGCTGAAGCAGCCCGAAGCACGGCTTCGCGTGCGGCATGGGACTTGCCGATGACCGGTGGCCATCAGAAAGGACCTTCCATGCGACTGACACTTCCCCTCCTCGCTGCCGCTGCTTATGCGATTTATCGCTTCCGCCCTGGCCGCCGCCGCACCGCCGCTTCGTCCACCGGCACCTGGCCGGAGACCGTCTCGTTCACGAACGACGATGCCGATTCACCGAACGCCGCGGAACGGCTGAAAGCCAGCCACACCGGCGGCGCCTTCGCGGGACTGGGTGCCGAGCGCGGTGCGCCCGAACCGGTGCTGCGCGGCAGCAGCCAGCCGGACGACATCACCACCGGCCTGCCCGATTTCACCCGCGGCGCCTGACTCCGCGACGGCACGGCGCCGCCCGGCGCCGGCCCAAGCAAAAAGCCCCGGGCGCAGGCCCGGGGACAACGCGCCGGCCACGCCTTCTGCGGCCGGCCCAACGCTCACGCCACCGGATCAGCGCCCGAGGCCACGGCGGTGCCGCCCCCGATGCTGGCCTCCTTCATCGTCAAGCGCGTCACCAGCAGCCGCACGTGCGCCAGGTGGCGGGCCTCCTGGGTCAGCGCGGTCTCGAATCGCTCGGCCATCGCGTCGTGGCCGCAGTCGGTGGCCAGTTCGATCAGCATTTCCCAGCCGGTGTTG
>CBIHPZ010000774.1:0-1846 GCA_966211865.1 uncultured Aquabacterium sp. | reverse complement strand
GCCCTGCCCCAGCCACAGGTAGGCGCCGGGGCGTTCGCGCAGCAGGAAGGCGAAGTCCTCGGACGTGAAGGCCGCGCGTGGCGCCACGTCCGCCTGCAGGCCCACCCGGCGGGCGGCGGCCAGCGCCAGCTCGGCCTCCGGCGCGCTGTTGACGGTGGCCGGGTAATAACGCGTATACGTCACGTCCGCCTGCGTGCCGGTGGCCAGCGCCAGGCCGGCCACGGTGTCGCGCAGCGCGGCCTCGATGCGGTCCTGCGTCGCGGGGTCGAAGCTGCGCACGGTGCCCGTGATGCCGACCTCGGCCGGCAGCACGTTGTGGCTCTGGCCGCCCTGGATGCGGGTGACCGACAGCACCGCCGACTCGGCGGGGTCGATGCGGCGCGAGACGATGGTGTTCAGCGCCGTCACCAGCTGGCCCGCGGCCAGGATGGCGTCGGGCGTGTGCTGCGGCTGGGCCGCATGGCCGCCGCGGCCGCGCAGCACGATGTCGAAGCGGTCGGCCGCCGCCATGATGGGGCCGGGACGGGTTTGCGCACGGCCCAGCGGCAGGTCGGGCCAGTTGTGCAGCGCGTACACCGCGTCGCAGGGAAAGCGGTCAAAGAGGCCTTCTTCCACCATGCGGCGGGCGCCGGCCAGGCCTTCTTCGGCCGGCTGGAAGATGAAATGGACGCTGCCGTCGAAAGTACGCGTCCGCGCCAGCTGGCGGGCGGCGCCCAGCAGCATGGCCGTGTGGCCGTCGTGGCCGCAGCCGTGGTGCGCGCCGGCGTGGCGGCTGGCGTGCGCAGGGCGGCCCAGTTCCACCATCGGCAGCGCGTCCATGTCGGCACGCAGGCCCACGCTGCGGCGGCTGCTGCCGCAGCGCAGGGTGCCCACCACGCCGGTGCCGCCGAGGCCCTCGGTCACCTCCAGGCCCAGCAGGCGCAAGGCGCCGGCCACGATGCCCGCGGTGCGGTGCTCCTGGAAGCCGAGCTCGGGGTGCGCGTGCAGGTCGCGGCGCAGCGCGACGAGATCGGGCAGCAGGTCGGCAACGGCGTCGTCTTCACGACGCACGGACGCGGCGCTGGCCATGCCTGGACTCAGCGGCCGGCGTCCACCGCATCGGCCAGTTCGGCCAGCGTGCGGAAGTGGTAGTCGGGCACCGTGTGCTCGGACTCGATGGTGCCGCCCGAGTCCTTCAGGCCATGGCGGCGCTCGATCCAGCAGGTGCTGATGCCCAGCCGCTTCGACACGCCGATGTCGTGGTACTGGCTTTGCGCCACGTGCAGGTTGTCCGGCTGGCGGTAGCCCCAGGCGCCTTCGAAGCGGCCGCGGGCATAGGCGAAATAACGCGGGTCGGGCTTCTCGCACAGCGCGTCGTCGGCGCTCAGTTCCAGGTCGAACGGCTGGCCCAGGGTCTTCGAGAAATGCACCAAGCCCCAAGCCTGCGCATTGGTCATCGTCACCAGCTTGAAGCGCGATTTCAGGCGCTGCAGCGCGGCGACGGAATCGGGGAATGCCGGCCAGGCGGCCACTGAATCGCGGAAACCGCGGGCAAGCTCGGGGGTGTCGGGCAGGCCCAGCGGCGGCGCGATCAGGTGCCACACCGGCTCCAGGTCATCCGGGTAGGCCAGCGTGCCGGCGCGCTTGCGGGCCTGGCGGTAGGCGGCCAGGAAGGCGTCGTCGCTGACGTCGTTGTGCGGCACCGCGCGGCGCAGGTAGTCGAGCATGCCGCGCTCGAAATCGATCAGCGTGCCGACGACGTCGAAGGTGAGGACCTTGAATTGCTGGAGGGACATGCTTGCTCGCTTCAGGGATCGGATGTCCGTCACTGTAGTGAGCAGGTCCCGGGCCCCGGCAGCAAAAAGCC
>CBIHPZ010000773.1:0-1853 GCA_966211865.1 uncultured Aquabacterium sp. | reverse complement strand
GGGCAAACCCTGAGGTAATCCTCCGCGATTGCCGCGCCCCCGGCCCCGCGCCTACGCTGCCGGTCTTGGATCAGCCATGCGGAGCAGCGACGTGAAGACGGTGATGGTGGGGTGGGGGCACACGAAGTTCGGGCGCCTGGACGGACAGGACCTGGAATCGCTGATCGGCGCCGCCGCGCGTGAAGCGGTGGCCCATGCCGGCATCGGCTTCGAGGACATCGACGCCATTGCGCTCGGCCATTTCAATGCCGGCCTGGTGCGCGAATCGTTCTGCAGCTCGCTGGTGCTGCAGGCCGACCCCGCGCTGCGCTTCGTGCCGGCCACGCGGGTGGAGAACGCCTGCGCCTCGGGCGCCGCCGCCCTGCTGCATGGCCAGGCGCTGATCGAATCGGGCCGGGCGCGCCGGGTGCTGGTGATCGGTGCCGAGAAGATGACCGCCGTCAGCGGGGCCGAGGTGACGGGCGCGCTGGCGTCCGCCAGCTACGTGAAGGAAGAGGGCGCCGCGGGGCTGACCTTCCCGGGCATCTTTGCACGCACCGCGCAACAGTACTTTGAGCGTTATGGCGACCGGTCCGCTGCGCTGGCCCGCATCGCGGTGAAGAACCATGCCAATGGCGCGCGCAATCCGCTGGCCCACCTGCAGCGCGCGCTCAGCTTCGACGATTGCCACACCGTCTCGGCGCAGAACCCGCTGATTGCAGCGCCGCTGCGCAAGACCGACTGTTCTCTGGTGTCCGATGGAGCCGCCGCGGTGGTGCTGGCCGCTGCCAAGGACGCGCCGGCCCACCCACAGGCCGTGGGCATCCGCAGCGCGGTGCAGGTGAATGATTTCCTGCCGCTGTCGCGCCGCGACGCGGTGCGCTTCGAAGGCCCGGCCCGCGCCTTCGCGCAGGCCTATGCGGCCGCGGGCGTGACCCTGGGAGACCTCGACTTCGCCGAGGTGCACGACTGCTTCACCATCGCTGAACTGCTGAGCTACGAGGCCATGGGCCTGGTGCCTGAAGGCGAGGGCGCCCGCGCGATCGACGAGGGCTGGGTGCTGCCCGGCGGCCGCCTGCCGGTGAACCTGTCGGGCGGCTTGAAGGCCAAGGGCCACCCCATCGGCGCCACCGGCGTGTCGATGCACGTGATGGCCGCGAAGCAGCTCACCGGCAGCGCGGGCGACCTGCAGCGCCGGGGCGCCGAGCTGGGCGCGGTGTTCAACATGGGCGGCTCGGCGGTGGCGTCGTACGTCAGCATCCTGCAGGCGCTGCACGCATGAACCTGGCCCAGCTGCTGTTGCGCCAAGCCCGCTCGGCCGGCGCGCGTCCCGCGGTGCTGCTGGGCAGCACGCTGCTGCACGACTACGCCGGGCTCGCCACGCGCGCGGCCGCGCTGGCGGGTGCGTTGCGCGGCCGCCTGGGCCTGCAGTCCGGCGACCGCGTGGGCCTCTTCACGCACAACCACCCGGCCGCCTTGGAGATCATGTTCGGCTGCTGGTGGGCCGGGCTGGCCGTGGTGCCCATCAACCCCAAGCTGCACCCGCGCGAGGCGCACTACATCCTGGCGCACAGCGGTGCCAGCGTGTCCTTCCTCGGCGATGACGTGGGCCACGGCCTGGGCCAGGGCGAGCTGGCCTTGCCCGGGCTGCGCGAGCTGTTCGGCATCGACTCGGCCGCCTACGCGGCGCTGCTGCGCGCCGAACCGCTGGCCGCGCCGGTGGACCAGGCGCCCACCGACCTGGCCTGGCTCTTCTACACCTCCGGCACCACCGGCCACCCGAAGGGCGTGATGCTGACGCACCGCAACCTGCTGGCGATGACGCTGTGCTATTTCAGCGACGTGGACCCGGTGCAGCCGCAGGACGGCGCGCT
>CBIHPZ010000772.1:0-1855 GCA_966211865.1 uncultured Aquabacterium sp. | reverse complement strand
CTGTGCCGCGGTGGCGCTGGAGCCGCAATTCCTGCCGGACAGCCCGAACCACCCCGAGTGGCCGCAGCCTTCGTGCTGGCTGTCACCGGGCGAGGTCTATCGCCACCGCATCCGGTACGCGTTCAGTTGAGCGAAGCCCCCGGCTCGGTGGGTCGGGGCCGGGGCGATGGCTCGTGCAGCGGATGCCCGCGACGCGCTACTGCAGCATCTCGACCCGGTTGCGCCCGTTGCGCTTGGCCTGGTACAGCGCCGCGTCGGCGTTGTGCACCAAGGTGGCGGAGCCCGCGCCCGCCAAGGGCACGCTGGCCGCGACGCCGATGCTCACGCTGATCGGGTAGCCGCCTTCCACCAGGCTCGCGAAGTCGGTGCTGGCCACGGCGCGGCGGATCATCTCGGCCATGTCCAGTGCGCCGGAGCTGCCGGTGCCGGGCAGCACCACCGCGAATTCCTCCCCGCCATAGCGAGCGGCCATGTCGCCGGCGCGGCGCACGTTGTCGCGGATGATGCGGCCCACGCGGGCCAGGAAGCCGTCGCCGATCTGGTGGCCGAACAGGTCGTTCAGCGCCTTGAAGTGGTCGACGTCGATCATCATCAGCGCCAGCGGCGCGCCGTCGCGCAGCGCCCGGTACCACTCCTTCTGCAAGGTGGCGTCGAACTGGCGGCGGTTGGGCAGGCCGGTGAGCGCATCGGTGGAGGCCAGCGCCGACAGCTCGGCATTCGCCTGGCCCAGGGCTTCCTCGGCGCGGCGGCGCTGTTCGGCGTCGCGCAGCGTCACCAGGTAGTCGCCCAGGCCGTTGCCCGGCGGCAGCGTGGCCACGCGGGCTTCCACCCAGCGGGTGCCACCGTCGCGGCGCAGCGCGCGGAACAGGTCCGGCCCGCGGCCGTTCTGCGCGGTCTTCGTGAAATGGCGGGCGATGAAGGCCGCGCGTTCTTCCGGCACCAGCAGCTCGGCCAAGGTGTGGCCCTGCAGGTCCTGCGGCGCGCAGCCCAGCAGCGTGTCGGTGGCGGGGGAGGCGTAGCGGATGGCCAGGTCGGCATCCACCGCCACGATCAGGTCGCCCGAATGCTCGGCCAGCAGCTTGAAGCGCGCATCGGCTTCTGCCGACAGCCGCGTGCCCAGTGAGAGGCGCCGGCCATCGGCCAGGGTGATGCCGTGGCTGCGTGCCCCCGCCGGACCGCTGCGGTGCAGGCGGTTGGTGACGAGCGGCCGGCCCTGCGCGTCGTTCAATGCAAATGCCAGCCCCAGCCCCTCGAGCAGTTGCCCCAGCGCACGAAAATCCGCTTCGTTCAACGCGTGGTCCCCCCAGCTGCAGACTTCTTATGCAGCGCCGTCGCGCACGAGCCGATCACGACGTGCCAGGTCGGGGAACAGCTTCATCCACGCCAACACCACCAGCATCGTTCCGATGCCGCCGGCCACCACCGACCCCACGGGCCCGAGCCACGCGGCGGTGGCGCCGGACTCGAATTCTCCCAGTTGGTTGCTGGCGCCGATAAAGACCGAGTTGATCGCACTGACTCGCCCGCGCATCTGGTCGGGCGTTTCCAGCTGCACCAGCGTGTGGCGGATGACGACGCTGACCATGTCCACGGCGCCCGACAAGGCCAGTGCCACGAGCGACAGCCAGAAGCTGTGCGACAGCCCGAAGGCCACCATCGCCACGCCGTACAGCGCCACCGAGCCGAACAGCCAGTGCCCACTGCGGCGCTGGATGGGCCAGCGCGCCAGCGCCAACGAGGTGAGCAGCGCGCCCACCGCCGGCGCACCGCGCAGCAGGCCGAGGCCGGTGGGGCCCACCTGCAGGATGTCCTTCGCGAAGATCGGCAGCAGCGCCGTGGCGCCGCCCAGCAGCAC
>CBIHPZ010000771.1:0-1881 GCA_966211865.1 uncultured Aquabacterium sp. | reverse complement strand
GCGGGCGCAGGCGGGGCCAGGAAGAAGGAATCTGCTGGGTCTGATCGGGGGTCATCAAGGGCCTCGACAAAAGGGGGTTGGGATGGCGATCGAGTGTTCCGATCCGTCCGCCAAAGCACCTTCAGCCGGTCTTCAAAATCCTTTAAAGCGGCGCCTTGACCACGCGCGGCAGGCCGGTTGACGGCGGCGCCGCCGGCGTGCCCGCCGCGGGGTCGATGCCGCCAAGGCCGAAGGGCGCATCGGCAAGAAGGATGAAGCGCAACGAATGAAGCGCACCGCATGAAGCGGAACGAGGGAGGCGCAACGAATGAAGCACGCGGCGGGGCTGGCACCGCCCTAAACTGCCCCGCGCCGCCATGTCGCCGAACACCCCACCGCCGCCGCTGGTCCAGGGCCCACCGGGTGCGCCGTGCCTGCCCTGCGTGCGCTTCGGCCGCTTCGAGCTGCGGCCCCAGGAACACCGCCTGCTGGCCGATGGCGCACCGGTGGCGCTGGGCGGTCGTGCCTTCGACCTGCTGATGGCGCTGGCGCAGCGCCCCGGGCAACTGGTGACCCGCAACGAGCTGATCGAGCAGGTGTGGCCCGGCCGCGTGGTGGAAGAGAACAACCTGAGCGTGCAGGTGAATGCGCTGCGCAAGGCGCTGGGCGGTGACTGGCTGGTCACCGTGCCGGGTCGGGGTTATCGATTCGTGGCGCCCATCACGGCGCCCATCACCGCGCCCATCGTCGCGCCCACCGCGCCGGCCGGTTTCGCACCGGGCTCCACCACGCCGCCGGTCGACGATGCGCCCACCGCGCCGGCCATGGCCCAGGCCGGGCCCGTCGCGGCCACCCCGCGCACCAACCTGCCCACGCAGCAGCCGCTGCTCATCGGCCGCAGCGACGACCTGGCGGCGCTGAACACCCTCATCGACCAGCATCGCCTGGTCACCGTGGTGGGTGCCGGCGGCATGGGCAAGACCCGCCTGGCGCAGGCGCTGATGCAGATGCGCGCCAACGCCTACCCGCAAGGCGTGTGCTGGGTGGAGCTGGGCCACGTCACCACGCCCGAGGCTCTGCCCCTGGCCGTGGCCACCGCGCTGGGCCTGCAATCGCAGCCGGGTGATGCGGCGGCCCAGCTGGCGCACCTGGCGAAATCGGTGGCCGGGCTGCGGATGCTGGTGGCGCTGGACAACGCCGAACACCTGCTGGACCCCGTGGCCCAGCTCGCCCAGGCCCTGCTGGACGCCGAGCCCGGTCTGCGCCTGCTGGCCACCAGCCAGGCCCCGCTGCGCTTGGCACAGGAGCGCGTGTTCCGCCTGGGGCCGCTGGCCGTGCCGCAGGGCCCGCTGAGTGCGCTGCAGGCCCAGGCGTTCGGCGCCGTGGCGCTGTTCTGCGAACGCGCACTGGCGGCCGACCACCGCTTCCGGCTGGCCGATGCCGACGTGCCTGCCGTGATCACGCTGTGCCAGCGCCTGGACGGCGTGGCGCTGGCCATCGAACTGGCCGCCGCCCGCGCGCCCGCGCTGGGCCCGGCGCAGCTGCTGGCGGCGCTGTCCGACCGCCTGCGCGTCTTCAACACCAACCGCGACCGCCTGGCCCCCGCCCGGCAGCAGAACCTGCGCGCCGCGCTGGCCTGGAGCGTCGGCCTGCTGGCCCCCATCGAGCAGCAGCTGTTCCGCAGGCTGGCGGTGGTGGCCGGCAGCGCGTCGCTCACGCTGGTGCAGCACCTGGGAACCCTGGTCCACCCGACGCCGGATGCCCCTTCAGCGCCTGCGCACGGCGGCTCGGCCAGGCCCGACCCTGGCGCCGCTTTCACCGGTGCCTGCGGCGCGGTGCCCGATCCTTGGGCCATCGTCGACGCGCTGGACCAGCTGATCCAGCGGTCCCTGGTGGAAGTGG
>CBIHPZ010000770.1:0-1900 GCA_966211865.1 uncultured Aquabacterium sp. | reverse complement strand
GCGATGCCGCCCGCGCCCGAGGTGAAGCGCAGCTTCACGCCCGGCACCGGCTGGATGCGCCAGTTGTCGTCGGCGCTGGGGTCCAGCCGCCCGGCCGACGCCAGGTACTGCACCAGGGCCTCGCGGTTCTCGTCCGGCGCGTCCAGCACGATGCTCTTGCCGTCCAGCCCGGGGAAGTTGCCGCCGCCGGCGGCGCGGTAGTTGTTGGTGACGACGATGAAGGGCGCGTCGTCGGCCACCGGCTGGCCGTTGAAGCGCAGGTCCACGATGCGGTGGGCGCCGGGCGCCACCAGCTTGCCGTCCCGGTCGTAGCGGGCCGGCTGGGTCACGTCGATGCGGTAGCTGACGCCGTCGATGGTGTCGAAGTTGTAGGTGCGGAAGGCGTCCTCGATCAGGTCCTGCTCGCGCGGGCCGGCGGGGTCGATGCGCCTGAACTGGCCGGCCGACATCTCCAGCCATTCACGCACCTGCGCGCCGCTGATCTTCACCGCCTTCACGGTGTTGGGGTAGATGTAGAGGTCGGCCACGTTGCGCACGGCGATGGGGCCGGCGGGGATGTCGGTGTAGTAGCTCCAGCCCTGGCGGCCGCCGGCCTTGAAGGGCGCGGCGGCGGACAAGAGCGGCAGCTTCTCGTACGCCGTGCCCTGCAGCGCACGCTTCGCATAGGCCAGCTGCGCCTGCGAGACCACCTGCACCGACGGGTCGTCCGCCACCTGCGCGAAATAACTGATGATGGGCGCGGCCGTCTGCGCCACCGCGCCGCGCACGTAGGCCAGCGTGCCGGCGTGCTCGTCGGCGATCAGGCGCTCGACCATCGGGTCGGCGTCCACCAGCGGCTTGCGCGTCGTGCGGTCGGTGATGGGGCGGATCTCGGCGCGGCTGTCCTTCACCTTCCAGGCGCCGGAGGCGTTGTCCAGCACCAGGTCGATCACGCCCAGGTGGTCGCCCCAGCGGCCGGGCATCACCGCCGGCACGCCGTTGATGGTGCCGCGCGGCAGGTCCACCTTGGGGTGGCCGGCGAAGAAGCGGCCGGGAAACTCGCCATGCGAATGGCCGAAGAGGATGGCGTTGACGTCCGGCACCTCGGCCAGGCGGGCGACAGAGTTCTCGGCGAACAGCACCGTCTCGCCGCGCTCGAAGCCCGAGTGCGGGATGGCCACCACGATGTCCGCGCCCTTGGCCTTCATCTCGGGCACGAAGCGGCGCGCCGATTCGACGATGTCGCGCACGGTGACGCGGCCCGTCAGGTTCTTCTGGTCCCAGGTCATGATCTGCGGCGGCACGAAGCCGATGACCCCGATCTTCAGCGTGTGCTTCGTGCCTGCCTCGTCCGTGAATGGCCGCTCCAATATCACGTAAGGCGTGAACGCGTTCTTGTCGTTCGTCGGGTCCTTGTCGCCGTCGTCGAGGTAGACGTTGGCATTGACGTAGGGGAAGTTGGCGCCGGCGATGGCCTGGCGCAGGAAGGGCAGGCCGTAGTTGAACTCGTGGTTGCCGATGTTCCCGGCATCGACGTTCAGTGCATTGAGCACCTTGTAGGCCGGGTGCACCTGGCCCGCGGCCAGCGGCTTCACGCGGGCCACGAAATCGCCCAGCGGGCTGCCCTGGATCAGGTCGCCGTTGTCGAAGTAGAGGCTGTTCTTCGCCTCCGCGCGCGCGGCCTTGATCAGCGACACGGTGCGCGCCAGGCCGTATTCGGTGGTGGGCTTGTCCTGGTAGTAGTCCCAGGCCAGCAGGTTCATGTGCAGGTCGGTGGTCTCGAGGATGCGCAGCTTCAGTTCGGCGGCGAAGGGGGTCGAGACGGGCGACGCGACGGCGAAAGCCATCAGCGCGAGGGGCAGCAGGCGGCGGAGCATGGCGGGCGCGGCGGGGACGAAAGGGAAGCGGGCAGCATAGCGCC
>CBIHPZ010000769.1:0-1923 GCA_966211865.1 uncultured Aquabacterium sp. | reverse complement strand
CGCAAGGCGGCATCGGCGCCCAGCGCGGCGAGCTGCAGGCGGCGGTGTTCACCACCGCGTACAGCGTAGCGCCCAACGCTGGCACACCGGCCGGCCGGCAGCGCCCGGTGTGCTTCGCCTTCAATGGCGGACCCGGCTCGGCGTCGGTCTGGTTGCACCTGGGCGCCCTGGGCCCCAAGCGCGTGCCGATCGCCGAAGACGGCTCGATGCCGCGCTCGCCCTACGGCCTGGTCGACAACCCGCTGACCTGGCTGGAGCACTTCGACCTGGTCTTCATCGACCCGCCGCACACCGGCTACTCGCTGGCGGTGAGCGACGCGGCGCGCAAGACCCTCTTGTCGGTGGACGGCGACGTCGACGCGCTGGCCGAGGTGATGCGGGCCTGGCTGTCCGCCAACGGCCGCCATGGCGCGCCGCTGTACCTGGTCGGCGAAAGCTACGGCACCACGCGCGGTGCCGCGCTGGCGGACAAGATGATCGCGTCCGGCCTGGCCTTCGACGGCGTGATCCTGGTGTCCTGCGCGATGGACCTGCAGAGCTTCATCTTCGCGCCGCGCAACGATTTGCCGCACGCGCTGTTCCTGCCCGCCTTCGCCAACGTGGCGCAGTACCACGGGCTGCTGAAGGGGTCGCTCGGCGCTTCTTCGCAGGCCGCGCGCGAGGCGGCCGAGGCCTTCGTCTACGACGACTACCTGGCGGCGCTGCACCGCGGCGCGCGCTTGGACGGCGACGCCCGCCGCCGCATCGAGAAGCGCGTGGCCGAGTTGACCGGGCTGCCGGCCGAGCTGGTCGCCGAGCGCAACCTGCGCATCAGCGACACCGACTTCTTCTTCGAGGCCATGCGCCCGCAGGGCCGCATCATCGGCCGGCTGGAAGCGCGGGTGACCGCGCCCATGGCCGCGCGCAAGACCCGCGACTGGGAGTTCGACCCCGGCATGGAGTCACTGAACGCGCCCTACACCACGGCGGCGCTGGCCTTCTACGCCGCGCTGGGCGTGCCGGCCGATGCGCACTACGAGGTGTTCTCGCTGGACGTGCACAAGGCCTGGAGCTGGGTGCGAGCCGGCGCCCAGGGCATGGGCGAATCGAACGGCTTCACCAGCACCAGCAACGACCTGGCGCGGGCGCTGCGGCGGCGGCCGCACCTGCGGGTGTTCGTGGCCAGCGGCCGCTATGACCTGGGCACGCCGTACGCGGCGAGCGACTGGTCGCTGGCGCAACTGGACGCGCCCGCCGACGTGATGGCCCGCGTGACCCACCGCTATTACGACGCGGGCCACATGTTCTACACGCGGGAAGCCGACCTGCGGCAGCTGAAGACGGACCTGGCGGCATGGCTGGCGGAAGGCGGGATGGACGCCCGCTGACCCGGGCCGCTGCGCTGCTGCCCATGCATTGGCCGAGGCGGCCCGGTGCGGGCGCTTGAGCTTGCATTGGGCCCATCCGCGGTAGCCGAAGCCGCCTGCAGGCGGCGCCTGAGCCTCCGGTCGCGCCATCCGGCGCTGCGGCCTGAAGGGCGGGCTGGCGCGTAAGCGCGACCCCTAACGCCCGGGGCTCTGCCGTGGAATACACCACGGGGGTAAAAGTTCCTCTGGTTTTTCACGGATGCCACAGCGGCCGCACGGGCGTAGTCTGTGCTTGCTGCTGTGCCGGAACCGATGCTTCCGGCCTCCATACAGCGGCGAAAGCGATGAGGAGCATTGCCCCTGGTGCCGAAGCGCACCAGGGGTTCTTTTTTGGGGCTTGCGGCCGGGCTGGTGGCCAGCGCCGGGCGCGGCGCGGCGGGGAACAGGGCGGGGCCTCGGGGCCCGGGCGGCGTGGCCACGCCGACGGGTGGCGGGTGGCCGGTGTCAGCGCCCAGGCCGCCTGGCTTCGAACACCCGCTGCAGCAGGCAGAACGCCAGCAGCAGGGCGCCGATCACG
>CBIHPZ010000768.1:0-1936 GCA_966211865.1 uncultured Aquabacterium sp. | reverse complement strand
CGGCGTGTGCCACCTGCGCTTCGACGACACCAACCCCGAGAAGGAAGAGCAGGAGTACGTCGACGCCATCGTCGAGATGGTCCACTGGCTGGGCTGGAGCTGGGACGCGAACGGCACCAGCCACCTCTACTACGCCAGCAACTACTTCGACTTCATGTACCGCGCGGCCGAGACGCTGATCAACGCCGGCCTCGCCTACGTCGACGAGCAGTCGGCCGAGGACATGAAGAAGAACCGCGGCGACTTCACCACCCCCGGCACCGACAGCCCCTGGCGCGGCCGCAGCGCGGAAGAGAACCTGGCCCGCTTCCGCGAGATGCGCGACGGGAAACATGCCGATGGTTCGATGGTGCTGCGCGCCAAGATCGACATGCGCTCGCCCAACATCAACCTGCGCGACCCCGCGCTGTACCGCATCAAGCGCGCGCACCACCACAACACCGGCGACACCTGGTGCATCTACCCGATGTACACCTACGCGCACCCGATCGAGGACGCGCTGGAGAACATCACCCACAGCATCTGCACGCTGGAATTCGAGGACCAGCGGCCCTTCTACGACTGGCTGCTGAACGCGCTGGCCGATAACGGCCTATTGCAGCGTCCCCTGCCGAAGCAGCACGAGTTCGGGCGCCTCAACCTCACCTACGTCATCACCAGCAAGCGCAAGCTGAAGGCGCTGGTGGACGAGAAGGTGGTGAGCGGCTGGGACGACCCCCGCATGCCGACCCTGGCCGGCATGCGCCGCCGCGGCTACACCCCGGCGTCCATCCGCAAGATGGCCGAGGACACCGGTGCCTCCAAGACCAACATCTGGGTCGACTACAGCGTGCTGGACATCAGCCTGCGCGACGACCTGGAGGGACAGGCCCCGCGCGCGATGGCGGTGATCGACCCGCTGAAGCTGAAGCTGACCAACTGGGCCGAGCTCTTCGGCGCCGAGCACCACGAGCCTTGCCAGGCGCCGGCGCATCCGCAGCGGCCCGAACTGGGCCAGCGGCACTTCAGCCTGGGGCCGGAGGTGTGGATCGAACGTGACGACTTCGTGGAATCGCCGCCCAAGGGCTTCTTCCGCCTCTTCCCCGGCAACAAGGTGCGACTGAAGTACGGCATGGTCGTCGAATGCACCGGCTGCGAGAAGGATACCGATGGCCGCGTCACTTCGGTGCTAGCCACCGTCGTGCCGGACACCAAGAGCGGCACCCCCGGCGCCGATGCGGTGAAGGTCAAGGGCACCATCACCTGGGTCGGCGTGCACGACGGCGTGCCGGCCACGATCAACCTCTACGACCGCCTCTTCACCGAACCCCAGCCCGACGCCGGCGACCGCGACTTCCGCGAAGCGCTGAACCCGAACAGCAAGACGGTGGTGACGGGCTTCGTCGAACCGTCCCTGGCCGGCATCCCCGCCGAACAGCGCTACCAGTTCGAACGCCACGGCTACTTCATCACCGACCGGAAAGACCACCGGCCGGACGCGCCGGTGTTCAACCGCATCACCGGGCTGAAGGACAGCTTTCCGAAGTAGCCGTTCTTTCCGGCGGCGCTCCTTCCCCGAGCCGCCGCCGGTTTCCGGCGCCCCCGCCGGAGCCGCCATCCCGCCTCCGCAACCGCGACGCCCTGCGCGTGGCGCAGCGACGCTATTCCTTAAAAGACGCGTCCACGGCAGCGGCCGTCCCCAACCCTGGGGACGTATCAGCAAGGCGGGGGACCGGTGGCCGGCCTTCCCTCCACAGAGACCGATGCGGCACTCCTATATTGGAGTGACCGGGTTGCTCGGCGACCCCATCTGGAGGTATCAAGACATGACCATCACCGCCTCGGTCGGGGCTTCCGGCAGCAACCGCCCCAGCGACGTCCGCGCCATTCAGGAACTGCTGGCGCGTGCCGGGAAGGATCCCGGCCGCGTCGACGGGCGCTGCGGGCCCAAGACCGT
>CBIHPZ010000767.1:0-1978 GCA_966211865.1 uncultured Aquabacterium sp. | reverse complement strand
GTCAGCAGGTCGGCGGTGGGCTCGTCGCTCGCCTCGTCGGCCAGCGGGAAGATGCTGCGCGCGGTGCGGGCCACCGCTTCATGGCCCTCGACCAGGATGCGCACCATCTCCAGCGCCTTGGGCGGCGTGGCCGGTGCGTCCTTGATCGAGGCCAGCTGGCCGAACTGCGCGTAGGAGCCCGGCGCCGGGTGGCCCAGCGAGCGGATGCGCTCGGCGATGGGATCGACCGCGCCCCACAGCTCGGTGTACTGGGCCATGAACATCGCGTGCAGCGTGTTGAACATCGGCCCGGTGACGTTCCAGTGGAAGTTGTGCGTGGTCAGGTACAGGGTGTAGGTGTCGGCCAGCAGCCGCGACAGGCCGGCGGCGATGGCCGCACGGTCCGGGGCGCTGATGCCGATGTTGATGACGCTGCCGACGGGCGCGGCCGCCACCGAAGCGGACTTGGACTTCTCGTTCTTCGCCATGCATCTCTCCTGATTCGCGGAATGAGCGAGGCCACTGTACCGAGGGCGTGCCAGGCCGGTCCATTCGATTGCATGCAATGGACCGATAGCCGGCCAGGCCATCGGTGCGATAGCCCCTGCGCGCTCCGGTGCAGGCCGACCACAGCTCAGGCCGTCAAGCGCTGCATGCCCTGCAGCTCGCAGGCATACACCGCATTGCGCAGCGCCGCGATCGCCTCGTAGCGGGTGAAGCTGCGGCGCCAGGCCAGCACCACGCGGCGTGTGGGCACGGGTTCCTCGAACGGGATGTAGACCACGTGCGACTGCGGCTCGCGCGGGCGGCTGAGCTGCGGCACCACCGTCACGCCCATGCCGGAGGCCACCATGTGCTTGATGGTTTCCAGCGACGAGCCCTCGAAGCTCTTGCGGATGCCCTCGGCGTCGCTGGAAAAGCGCGCGAACTCGGGGCACACCTCGAGCACGTGGTCGCGGAAGCAGTGGCCGGTGCCCAGCAGCAGCATCGTTTCCTTCTTCAGCTCGTCGGCGCTGATGCGTTGGCGCGTGGCCAGCGGGTGGTTTCTCGGCACCGCGATCAGGAAGGGCTCGTCGTACAGCGGCGCAATGGCCAGCCCCGTGTCCGGGAAGGGCTCGGCCATGATGGCGCAGTCGAGTTCGCCGGTGCGCAGCATGTCCAGCAGCTTGACGGTGAAGTTCTCCTGCAGCATCAGCGGCATCTGCGGCGTCATCTCGATGGCGTTCTTCACCAGCTCGGGCAGCAGGTAGGGGCCGATGGTGTAGATGATGCCCAGGCGCAGCGCGCCGTTCAGCGGGTCCTTGCCGCGCTTGGCGATCTCCTTGATCGCCGCCGCCTGTTCCAGCACCGACTGGGCCTGGCGCACGATGGCCTCGCCCAGCGGCGTGACACTCACCTCGCTGGCGCCGCGCTCGAAGAGCTTGACGTCCAGCTCTTCCTCCAGCTTCTTGATCGCCACCGACAAGGTGGGCTGCGAGACGAAGCAGGCCTCGGCCGCGCGGCCGAAATGCTTTTCGCGGGCGACCGCGACGATGTAGCGCAGTTCAGTCAGCGTCATGGACGCAGATTATCGACCTGCACACGCCCATTGAAGAAAAAAGGGGGCCACCAGTGCCGGTGTCCCCCAAAGCTCGCCCCCTGGCGGGGCCATCGATCAACACAAGGTAGTCACCCGAGGCGCTCCCGCAGCGCCCGGGATGCAGCCGGCCGGGGCGCCGCGCCTTGCGGCGGCGGCACCCAGACCGGTGGTGCATCAGTTCAACGGCACCTTCTTGCCGTCCTTGTACGAGTACAGCGTCATGGCCGGGTTCTTCAGCTCGCCATCGGCTTCGAAGGCGATCTTGGTCGTCACGCCCTGCATGTTGGTCTGGCCGATGAACGGCGTGTAGACCTTCGGGTCGGACGACTTGGCGCGCACCATGGCGTCGACCAGCACGTGCACCACGTCGTAGGTGTACGGCGAGTAGACCTGGAACTGGCCCGGGTACTTCTTGTCGTA
>CBIHPZ010000766.1:0-1979 GCA_966211865.1 uncultured Aquabacterium sp. | reverse complement strand
GGCCGCGAGGACGTGCTGGCCTTCTGGTTCGGCGAAAGCGACCAGGTCACGCCCGAGCCGGTGCGCCAGGCGGCGGCCGATTCGCTGGCGCGCGGCGAGACCTTCTATTCGCACAACCTGGGGCTGGCTGAGCTGCGCGAGGCGCTGCGCGGCTACACCGCCGGCCTGCATGGCGATCCCGGGCCGGACCGCATCGCGGTGACGTCGTCCGGTGTCACGGCGCTGATGCTGGCGATGCAACTGCTCATCGGCGCTGGCGACGAAGTCGTGGTCGTCACGCCCGTCTGGCCCAACCTGCCCGCGCAGCCGGCGATCCTGGGTGGCGTGGTGAAGCGGGTGTCGCTGGCGCCCGATGCCGCCGGTGCCTGGCGCCTCGACCTGCAGCACCTGCTGGACACGGTGACCCCCGCCACCCGCGTGCTGCTGCTGAACGCACCCAACAACCCCAGCGGATGGACGCTCACGCGCGCGGAGCAGCAGGCCTTGCTGGACCACTGCCGCCGCACCGGGACCTGGATCGTGGCCGACGAGGTGTACGAGCGCCTGTGGTTCGGCGAAGGCGGCTGTGCTCCCAGCTTTCTCGACCTGGCCGCGCCCGACGACCGCGTGATCGTCATCCACAGCTTCTCGAAGAGCTTCCTGATGACCGGCTGGCGCCTGGGCTGGATGGTGCTGCCGCGCGGCAGCCTGGACCCGGTGGCCAAGCTGATCGAGTTCAACAGCTCCTGCGCGCCGGTCTTCGTGCAGCGCGGCGGCTTGGCGGCGCTGGCCAGCGCCGAGGCCAGCGTGCCCAGCCTGGTGGCGCAGCTGCGCCACTGCCGCGACGTGCTGCATGACGCGCTGGCCACGCTGCCCGGCGTGCGCGCCGCCCGGCCGCTGGGCGGCATGTACGCCTTCCTGCAGGTGGCCGAGGCGGCAGACTCGCTGGCCTTCGCGAAGCGCCTGGTCAGCGAACACGGCCTGGGGCTGGCGCCGGGCGCCGCCTTTGGCGACGAAGGGGAAGGCTGGCTGCGCTGGTGCTTCGCCTCGCGGGATCCGTCCCGCTTGCTGCAAGGGGTGGAGCGGCTGCGCCGCGCCTTGGCCCTATAATCCGCGAGTTTTGCGTTCGTCGCCCTTGGGCGGTGAGCGTGAAGCACCAAGCACGGCGCGGGTCGGTTTCACCCGCGGCCGCAAGTGGCAACCGGAAACCGCATCGGCTCACGGGGCGCATGGCCCCCTGGCGGGCGGCTTCCATCACCAGGAAATCGACATGTCCGTCGCCGATATCAACCGCGCCGAAATCGTCAAGAGCAACGCCCGCGCTGCCAACGACACCGGCTCCCCCGAAGTGCAGGTGGCCCTGCTGACCGCCCGCATCAACGAGCTGACCCCCCACTTCAAGACCCACTTGAAGGACCACCACGGCCGCCGCGGCCTGCTGAAGATGGTGAGCCGCCGCCGCAAGCTGCTGGACTACCTCAAGGGCAAGGACGCCGACCGCTACACCGCGCTGATCCAGAAGCTGGGCCTGCGCAAGTAAGCACCACGCACGACAAGAGCCTGTCTGGACTTTCCCTCCAGCACAGGCTCTTTCGTCATTTGGAGCGTGCCGATTCAGTCGCTGCTGTGTCATTCCAACGGGGTCGCTTGCCGTCGCGTCCCGCTGGAATGGCATGCCGCTGAACGGGCCTGAACGCTTCCGGTACTCCCGCTGCGCCACCGACAAGAAGCGCGAACAACCCTCACAGGAGACCTGTACATGAGCATGTTCAACAAAGTCACGAAGACCTTCCAATGGGGTCCGCACCAGGTGACGATGGAAACGGGCGAGATCGCCCGCCAGTCCAGCGGCGCCGTGGTCGTCGACATCGAAGGCACCGTGGTGCTGGCCACCGTGGTCGCCCGCACCGAAGCCAAGGCCGGGCAAGACTTCTTCCCGCTGACCGTCGACTACATCGAGAAGACCTACGCCGCCGGCAAGATCCCCGGCAGCTTCTTCA
>CBIHPZ010000765.1:0-1987 GCA_966211865.1 uncultured Aquabacterium sp. | reverse complement strand
GAAACGAAAGGAAGACAACCGTGAAATCACGCGCCGCCGTGGCCTTCAAGGCCGGCCAACCCCTGCAGGTCGTCGAGATCGACGTGGCCCCGCCGAAGAAGGGCGAGGTGCTGGTCAAGATCACCCACACCGGCGTCTGCCACACCGATGCCTTCACCCTCTCCGGCGACGACCCGGAAGGCCTCTTTCCCGCGGTGCTGGGCCACGAAGGCGCGGGCGTGGTGGTGGAGGTGGGCGAGGGCGTCACGTCCGTCCAGCCGGGCGACCACGTGATTCCGCTGTACACCGCCGAATGCGGTGAATGCCTGTTCTGCAAATCGGGCAAGACGAATTTGTGCGTGTCGGTGCGCGCCACGCAGGGCAAGGGCGTGATGCCGGACGGCACGTCGCGCTTCTCGTACAACGGCCAGCCGGTGTACCACTACATGGGCTGCTCCACCTTCAGCGAGTACACGGTGGTGGCCGAGGTCTCGCTGGCCAAGATCAACCCCGCGGCCAACCACGAGCAGGTGTGCCTGCTGGGCTGCGGCGTCACCACCGGCCTGGGCGCGGTGAAGAACACCGCCAAGGTGCAGGAAGGCGACAGCGTGGCGGTGTTCGGCCTGGGCGGCATCGGCCTGGCGGTGATCCATGGGGCGCAGCTGGCCAAGGCGGGCCGCATCATCGCCATCGACACCAACCCGTCGAAGTTCGACCTGGCCCGGCTCTTCGGCGCCACCGACTTCGTCAACCCCAAGGACCACGACAAGCCCATCCAGCAGGTGATCGTCGAGATGACCGGCTGGGGCGTCGACCATTCCTTCGAGTGCATCGGCAACGTGGGCGTGATGCGCGCGGCGCTGGAGAGCGCGCACCGCGGCTGGGGCCAGTCGGTGGTCATCGGCGTGGCCGGTGCGGGGCAGGAAATCTCCACGCGGCCGTTCCAGCTGGTCACCGGCCGCACCTGGAAGGGCACGGCCTTCGGCGGCGTCAAGGGCCGCTCGCAGCTGCCCGGCATGGTGGAAGACGCGATGAAGGGCGACATCAAGCTCGCGCCCTTCGTCACCCACACCCGGCCGCTCACCGCGATCAACGAGGCGTTCGACCTGATGCACGAAGGCAAGTCGATCCGCACCGTCATCCACTATTGATCGCCAGCACGGAAGCGCCCATGGAACGCATCGAGGCCCACGCCAGCCACGGCGGCCGGCAGGAGGTGTGGCAGCACGACTCCGCCGTGCTCGCCTGCCGCATGAAGTTCGGCATCTACCTGCCGCCCGCGGCGCTGCAGGGCGAGCGCTGCCCGGTGCTGTACTGGCTCTCGGGCCTGACCTGCACCGAGCAGAACTTCATCACCAAGGCCGGCGTGCAGGAGCATGCGGCGCGGCACAGCCTCATCGTGGTGGCGCCGGACACCAGCCCGCGCGGCGATGCCGTGGCCAACGACCCCGCCTACGACCTGGGGCAGGGCGCGGGCTTCTACCTGAATGCCACGCAGGCCCCTTGGGCCGCGCATTTCCGGATGGAAGACTACGTGGTGCAGGAACTGCCGGCGCTGGTGGAGCGGCGGTTCATGACGTCCAACCGGCGCGGCCTGTCCGGCCATTCGATGGGCGGCCACGGCGCCTTGACGCTCGCGCTGCGCCACCCCGGGCGCTACGCCAGCGTCTCGGCCTTCGCGCCCATCGTCGCGCCGTCGCAGGTGCCCTGGGGCCAGAAGGCGTTCGCGGCCTACCTGGGCGACGACCGTGCCGCCTGGGCCGCGCACGATGCGGTGGCACTGGTGGCCACAGCGCGTGAAGAACGCCTGCCGCTGCTGGTGGACCAGGGCGACGCCGATGAATTCCGGGACAGCCAGCTGAAGCCACAGCTGCTGCAGGCGGCCTGCGAACGCGCCGGCCACCCGCTCACCCTGCGCCTGCAGCCCGGCTACGACCACAGCTACTACTTCATCGCCAGCTTCATTGGCGAGCATGTGGACTGGCATGCCGAGGCGCTGAACGGCTGA
>CBIHPZ010000764.1:0-2000 GCA_966211865.1 uncultured Aquabacterium sp. | reverse complement strand
GGCATGGGCATGACCGAGAAGCAGGGCGGATCGGACGTGCGTGCCAACACCACCCGCGCCGAGCCGGACGGCACCGACCGCTGGGGCCCGCGCTTTCGCATCACCGGCCACAAGTGGTTCTTCTCGGCGCCGATGTGCGACGCCTTCCTGGTGCTGGCCCAGGCGCCCGGCGGCTTGAGCTGCTTCTTCCTGCCGCGCCTCCTTCCCGACGGCGCCGTGAATGCACTGCGCATCCAGCGCCTGAAGCACAAGCTGGGCAACCACGCCAACGCCAGTTCCGAGGTGGAGTTCGAAGGCGCAACGGCCTGGCTGGTCGGCGAAGAAGGCCGCGGCGTGCCGCAGATCCTGGCCATGGGCGCGATGACTCGCCTGGACTGCGCGCTGGGCACCGCCGGCCTGATGCGGCAGGCCCTCAGCATCGCGCTGCACCACTGCGAAGAGCGCGCAGCCTTCGGCAAACGCCTCATCGAGCAGCCGCTCATGAAGAACGTGCTGGCCGACCTGGCGCTGGAAAGCGAGGCCGCCACCGCGCTGGCGCTGCGCCTGGCGCGCGCGGTCGACCGCACCGAGAACGGCCACGACGAGCATGAATCCATCATGCGGCGCCTGCTCACGCCCATCGCCAAGTTCTGGGTCTGCAAGCGCGGCAGCCACTTCGCGCAGGAGGCGATGGAGTGCCTGGGCGGCAACGGCTATGTCGAGGCGCAGGGCGAAGGCGTGATGGCCCGCATCTACCGCGAGATGCCGCTCAATTCGATCTGGGAAGGCGCCGGCAACATCATGGCGCTGGACCTGCTGCGCGCACTGCGCAGCGGCCCCGTGGCCGAGGCCCTGGCGCACGAGGTGATGCCGGCCAGCGGCACGCACGCCGCCTTCGACGCGGCGCTGGAGCGCGTGCTGCAGGGCCTGGACGGTGTCACGCAGGAGACCGAGGCGCGGCGCCTGGCACGCGACACTGCCCTGGTGATCCAGGCCGCGCTGCTGAAGCAGCACGCGCCCGACGCGGTTTTCGATGCCTTCTGCGCCGGCCGGCTGCAGCAGGGCTCGGACGTGTTCGGCAGCCTGCCCGCGGGCTGCGATCTCGACACGCTGATCGCACGCGCACAACTGCATTGACGCCGTGGCCCGCGAAGGCCGCGGTCGAACCACCGGAGGCCATCGATGTCGGACCTGATCCTGCACCACTACCCCAACTCGCCGTTCTCTGAAAAGGTGCGGCTCATCCTGGGCGCCAAGGGCCTGGCCTGGCGCTCGGTGACCATCCCCGTGGTGATGCCCAAGCCCGACGTCGTCGCGCTGACCGGCGGCTACCGCAAGACGCCCATCATGCAGGTGGGCGCGGACATCTACTGCGACTCGGCGCTGATCGCGCGGCTGCTGGACGCGCGCCGGCCTTCTCCCGCGCTGTACCCCGCGTCCGCTCCGCTGGCCGCGCCTTTTGCGCAATGGGCGGACTTCCAGCTCTTCTGGTGCGCCGTCACCTGGACCATGCAACCGGCCGGTGCCGCCACGATGCTGGGCCCCGATGCCGCGACGCTGGGCAAGCAGTTCGCGGTGGACCGCGCGGCGATGACCAGCAGCATGAAGCGCATGACGCTGGCCGACGCCACCGTGCAGCTGAAGGCGCACCTGGCCGCCATCGACGCGCAGCTGGCCGCGGGCGGCCCCTTCCTCTTCGGCCGCGAGGTGTCCATCGCCGACTTCTCGGTCGCGCACTCCATCTGGTTCATCCGCCGCGGCGGGCCGGTGGCGGCCATCCTCGATCCCTATCGTTCAATCGGAGCGTGGCTGGACCGCATGCTGGCCTTCGGCCATGCCGTCAACGACGCGATCGACAGTGCGGACGCCATCGCCATCGCGGCGGCGGCCACCGGCCACGCGCCGACCGAGGTCCAGCCGGGCCTGGGCTTCGAGCCCGGCCAGGCGGTCAACGTCTCCGCCACCGACTACGGCATGGACCCGGTCGCCGGCACGCTGGTCGGCCTGACCGAGAACGAGGT
>CBIHPZ010000763.1:0-2001 GCA_966211865.1 uncultured Aquabacterium sp. | reverse complement strand
GGCCACTGCGGCAGGCGCATCAGGTAGTGCTGCGCAGCCCGCACGATGCGCCGCTGCTTCACGCCGGTGATGCTGGCCGCGGCGCCGCCCGCGCGGCCGTCGGCGCGGGCACGCACCTCGACAAAGACCAGCGTGCCGTCGCTGTCGCGCAGGATCAGGTCGATCTCCGCGCCGCGCGCGCGTGGCCCACCCGCCAGCCGATAATTGCGCGCCACCAGCGTGAGCCCCTGCCGCAACAGGTGCTTCAGGGCCCGGTCCTCGGCCGCGTCGCCGACCGACTTGGTGGTGGCCTCCCCTGCTCCGGCGCCGCCGTCGCGCCCTTTGTCGCGACCCTTCCACCCACCGAACGTGACCATCGCTCCCTCGCTGCTCCAGCAGGCCGCCGCGGCCGCCGCCGGCGCCCAGCGCTTTCCGGCGGGCGCACTGTACGTGGTGGCCACGCCCATCGGCAACCTGGCCGACCTGAGCCTGCGCGCGATCCACCTGCTGGGCCTGGTCGACGCCGTGGCCTGCGAGGACACGCGCGTCACCGCGCGGCTGATGAACCACCTGGGCCTGAGCAAGCCGCTGATCGCCCTGCACGAGCACAACGAACAATCGGCCGCGGCCGGCGTGGTGCAGCGCCTGGCGGCGGGCGAACGCATTGCCTACGCCAGCGACGCCGGCACGCCCGCGGTGTCCGATCCCGGCGCGGCGCTGGTCGCGGCGGTGGCCGCCGCCGGCCACGCCGTGGTGCCGATACCGGGGGCCAGCAGTGTCGTCACTGCGCTCAGCGTGGCGGGTGATTCGGCGGCCACCGGCTTTGCCTTCCAGGGCTTCCTGCCGCCCAAGGGCCAGGAGCGCTCGGCCGCGCTGGACGCGCTGCTGGCGCGCAGCGGCAGCCAGGTGCTGTTCGAGGCGCCCCACCGCATCGAGGCGCTGTTGGCGCAGCTGGCCGAACGCGCGCCGCAGCGCCGGCTGACGATCTGCCGCGAGCTTACGAAGCAGTTCGAAGAGGTTCACACGCTGCCCGCCGCCGAGGCACCGGCCTGGCTGGCTTCGGACACCCAGCATGGCCGCGGTGAATTCGTGCTGGTGCTGCATGCGGCGCCGGCAGCCGCTGCGGGTGGCGCCCTGGATCAGCTGCCCGCCGAAGCGGAGCGCGTGCTCGGTCCGCTGCTGCGCGCACTGCCGCTGAAGCAGGCGGTGGCGCTGGCGGCCGAGATCAGCGGTGCCCCGCGCAATGCGCTGTACGCGCGCGCATTGGCGCTGCGCGACGACGACGGCGACCGCTGAGTCCGATCACTTCGCCGGGGCGGCCGGCGCGGTCTGCCCGTCGTGCTTCTGGTGGTGGATCGCGCGGCTGTTGCGGTCCTGCATGCGCGCGACGTGGCGGCGCTCGTGCTTGGTGACCGTGCCATCGGCCTTGGCGTTGGCTTCGGCCTGGTTCACCGCGGCCTGGCGCTTTTCGAGGTGCTGGGTTTCCTTGGCCGTCAGCGAGCCATCGGCAGCGCCGCTGGCGATGCGGGCCTGCTGGCGCGCGGCACGCTTGTCGGCATGGGGCATCGAGGCCGCGCCATCTTGCGCCTGCGCGGCCAGTGCGGTGAACGACAAGGCCACGGCGGCGAGCAGCGAGGAAGAGAGCAGTTTCATCATCAGTCCTTGGGTATGGGGGTGAAAGGTTCGGGGCCCCGTTTGCGCCCTTGCACAACGGCCCCTTCACCGGCCTCGACGACGCGGTGCCGCCCATTGACGCGGTAAATTTTCGTGAAGCAGGGTCACCCATCGACTCCTAGAATCGATCGATGATCTCCCGCGAACCCACCCTCGAACGCCTCGCCATCGCCCAATCGCTGCTGATCGAGCCGTTCGGGCTTGATGAAGCCAAGTTGGGGCGCGCGTTGGGCACCATCGGCGAACACCGTGTCGACGACGCGGACCTCTACTTCCAGATCACCCGCCACGAAGGCTGGAGCCTGGAGGAAGGCATCGTCAAGAGCGGCAGCTTCAGCATCGACCAGG
>CBIHPZ010000762.1:0-2022 GCA_966211865.1 uncultured Aquabacterium sp. | reverse complement strand
CAGAGCATGCCGCCGCGCCACGCGCCGCCTCATGAGCCCAGCATGCGCTTCAGCTCGCCGCTGGCGATCAGCGCCTCCAGGTCCTGCGCGCCGCCCACCAGCACGCCCTTGACGAAGACCATCGGCAGCGTGGGCCAGCCGGTCCACATCTTCAGCGCGGTGCGGCGGCGCCATTGGCTGAAGTAGTTGCCGTAGCCGATGTAGTGGTAAGGAATGCCGGCGGCGTCCAACGCACGCCGGGCGCGGCGCGGGAACGGGTTCTGCCCCATGCCCACCACCACCACCGCGTGCGCCGCGGTGGCCGCCATCACCTCGCGCACGGTGCTGGCGTGCAGTTCCGCGATCTTCGGCCGGACGGCGGGGTGAATCTGCGATTCGTCGAGGATGTTTCTCGGCATGAGCGGTTTCCGTCGGAAGGTGTCGCGCCCGCGCGTGCCGCACGATCAAAGGGACGGCGGCGGGCGGGGGCTTTCGGGCGGCAGGTATCGTACGTGCCCCACCAGCCCACGGAGGATGACCATGAAGCTTTACTACAGCCCCGGCGCCTGTTCGCTCAGCCCGCACATCGTGCTGCACGAAACCGGCCTGCCGCATGAAGCCGTGCTGGCCAGCACCAAGACCCACAAGCTGGTCGACGGCACCGACTACTACACGATCAATCCCAAGGGCTACGTGCCGCTGCTGGAACTGGACGACGGCCAGCGCCTGTCCGAAGGCCCGGCCATCGTGCAATACCTGGCCGACCAGGCGCCCCAAAGCGGCCTGGCGCCGGCCGCCGGCACCTTCGAGCGCTACCGCCTCATCGAATGGCTGAACTTCATCTCCACCGAGCTGCACAAGAGCTACTCGCCGCTGTTCAGCCCCGCCATCCCCGAGGAAGCCAAGGCGGTCTACCGCGACAAGCTCATCGGCCGCTACAAGTACATCGACGAGCAGCTGGAAGGCCGCGACTACGTGCTGGGCGAGCAGTTCACGGTGGCGGACGCCTACCTGTTCACGGTGACCAACTGGGCCTCGCGCGTGGGCGTGGACCTGTCGGGCTTCGCGCGGGTGCAGGCCTTCCAGGCCCGCGTCGCGGCGCGGCCGGCGGTGCAGGCCGCGATGAAGGCCGAAGGCCTGATCAAGTGAAGTGAGCGGCCGGCCCCGGCGCCGGCCCTGGCCGATCAGGCCACGATCGACGGCCGCTCAGGCCGGCGACTTCGCCAGTGACCTGGCCAGCGCGTCGCAGGTGGCGCGCTGCGCATCAGAGGCGTCGATGCGGCCGCACACACCGGCCAGCTGGCGCTGCAGCCGCTCCACTGTGGCGTTATGTTTGCCGCCGCTGTTCCACGCCGCCAGCTTGGAACCCACCCGCTGCAGGGACCGCGCGCTGCGCTCGTAGAACGCGCCCGGGTCCTGCGCCGCCTCGCTGAACAGCTGGGCCGCGGTCTTCTCGATGCGCGCCCCCTCCTGCGGCGCCAGTTCCACCAGCGCCGAGAAATAGCCCGCGCCCCACTGCAGCCGCGTGGCCGGGCCTTCGGATTTCTCGAAGGACTGCTGGTACCAGCGCAGCGCCTCGTCCTTGCGCCCCAGCTTGCGCGCGTTGCCGGCCAGCTGGCTCATCAGGTAGTAGGGCGAATGGCTCTTCGCGAGGTTGCCCTTCAGCAGCGCGTCGCTGTCCGCCCACAGCCCCGCCTGCGCCAGCGCGTAGGCGGCCGAGGTGATGACCGCCTGGCGCTCGTAGCCGTCGGTGATCTCGCGGTCGTCGCGCGCGGCCAGGTCCTTCACCTCCTTCAGCAGCCCGGGGTCCAGCTTCGGATGGCGCTCGTCCTTGGCGGCGTCCAGCCGCGCCAGGTTGATGCGCCCGATCAGCGCCGACTGCCGGTCCGAGCGCGACAGCGTGGCATCGGCCTGCAGGCGCTTCAGCGCGGCGTCGAAGGCGGCCACCAGGGCCTGGCGATCCGGCCCCGGCGCGGGGGCCAGCGCGCGGGTGATGTCGTCGGGGTAGTTCACCAGCGTGTCGATCTGCGCGCGGCTGGCGGC
>CBIHPZ010000761.1:0-2022 GCA_966211865.1 uncultured Aquabacterium sp. | reverse complement strand
GCGTCCGGTGTGGTGGCAGGATCGCAGCCGTTTCCAGGAGTTGCCGCCGATGAACCCTTCCCTGCCCCGTTCTCCTTTCCGCGCCGCCGCCCTGCTGCTGCTGGCCGCCGGCTGTTCCGCCGGCGCCGAGCCGGTGGGCGAGGTGGACACCGCGTTCAAGCTGATCGGCCCCGACCACAAGGTGGTGGTCGAGGCCTACGACGACCCCCGCGTGGCCGGTGTCACCTGCTATGTGTCGCGCGCCAAGACCGGTGGCATCAAGGGCGCGCTGGGCCTGGCGGAGGACAAGGCCGAGGCCTCCATCGCCTGCCGGCAGGTCGGCCCCATCAGCTTCGCCAAGCCGCTGCCGCAGCAGGAAGAGGTGTTCAGCGAACGCATGTCCATCCTCTTCAAGAAGCTGCGCATCGTGCGCATGGTCGACGCCAAGCGCAACGCGCTGGTCTACCTGACCTACTCCGACAAGCTGGTCGACGGTTCGCCGCAGAACAGCGTCACCGCGGTGGCGGTGGACCGCGCCACGCCGATCCCGCTGAAGTAGCCGCGGTTACAAAAATGCGGCGCCGGATCTGTCGATCCGCGCTGTCATCGTCCGTCGTGGCTGCATGGCCCCAACTTCCCACAGGGCCTGGGTCGACCCGGGAACGGCCCGTCGTCGACCCGAGCCGATGCCCGGCACCCCCACACACCACGGAGAGATGTCATGCGATTCATGGTCCTGATCAAGGCGGACAAGAACAGCGAAGCCGGCGTGATGCCCAGCGAAGAACTGCTGGCGGAGATGGGCCGCTTCAATGAAGAGCTGGTCAAGGCCGGCGTGATGCTGGCCGGCGAAGGCCTGCACCCGAGCAGCAAGGGCGCCCGGGTGCGCTTCAAGGGCAAGGAGCGCAGCGTCGTCGACGGGCCCTTTGCCGAGACCAAGGAGCTGATCGCCGGCTTCTGGATCTGGCAGGTCAAGGACAAGGCCGAGGCCATCGAGTGGGTCAAGCGCTGCCCCAACCCGATGCCCGGCGAATCCGAAATCGAGCTGCGCCAGGTCTTCGAGGCCGAGGACTTCGGCGCCGAATTCACGCCCGAGCTGCGCGAGCAGGAAGAGCGGCTGCGCACGCAGATCACCGAGCAGCAGCAGCAAGCCAAGCCGGCGGTGCCCGGCGTTCCCCCCGCCAGCGGCGCCACGCCCTACCTGGTGGTGAAGGGCGCGGCCGACGCCATCGGCTGGTACCAGCGGGTCTTCAGCGCGCGGCTGGCCTTCAAGCTCGATGCGCCGGACGGCTCGGTGATGCATTCCGAACTGCACGTGGGCCCCGCCCGCTTCATGCTGACCGAGGAGCGGCTGCAGCACGGCGCGCGGTCGCCGCAGACGCTGGGCGGCTCGCCCACCACGCAGATCGTCTACGTGCCGGACGCGGACGCGGTCTACAACGCCGCCGTGGCCGCCGGCGCCACGCCGGGCATGCCGATGGGCGACCAGTTCTGGGGCGACCGCTCGGGCAGCCTGACCGACCCCTTCGGGCACCAGTGGTTCATCAGCACGCACAAGGAAGACCCCTCGCCCGAGGAAGTGCAGCGCCGCCTGCAGGCCCTGTACGCCGCCAACCCGGGCGCCGGCTGCTGAGCCGTCCGCACCACGCAGGAGCGGACGCCATGGGCTCGCACACCGTGCAGGCGACCATCGAGCGCCCCTGGCGCGAGGTCTGCGACTTCCTCGGCGAGGCGCGCAACTACCCACGCTGGGCCTCGTGGATCGGCGCCGCGCTGGAAGAGCAGCGCGGCGACTGGATCGCCCACGACGCCGAGGGGCGCGCGCACAAGGTGCGCTTCACCGAGCGCAATGCCTTCGGCGTGGCCGACCACTGCCTGGTGGCCAGCGAAGCGGAAGCACGCTTCGTCGCGCTGCGCGCGCTGCCGCACGGCAGCGCCTGCGAGGTGCTGCTGACCTTCTTCGAGCCGCCGGCCGAAGCGGGCGCGCCACAGCGCGACCTGGCGCGGCTGAAGGCGCTGGTGGAGGCGCGCGGCTGATCGCGC
>CBIHPZ010000760.1:0-2028 GCA_966211865.1 uncultured Aquabacterium sp. | reverse complement strand
CGCGCCCTCGATGCGCTCCAGCGCCGGCGCTACGCGCTGCACCAGCGCCTGCATCGCTTCCCACACCGCCGTTCCGCCGTGCTTCATCGCCAACCCATGCCAATGGCGCGTGTGGATGTCGTGGAAGTGCCAGTGCGCATTCTTCGAGCGCAGCGCCATCGCCGGCCCCACCTTGCGCCAGCGGAATTGGTTGGGCGCGTCGCCGACGTACGGAAAGATCGACAGCACGTCGTAGAGCGGGGTGCTGATGTAGGTGTCGCCGCGCTGCAGGAAGAGCGAGTGGTTCTTGGCGTGGCCGTCGGTGGCGCCCATCAGCCAGAAGGCGAGCTGGGTCAGCGCGAAGGTCTCGCGGTCGGTGGGGTCGGCGCTGCCGGCCAGCAGGCGCATGGCGTCGGCCATGCCGGGGCCGCCGTCTTTCTCGTACTTGCGGTCGGGCGGCACGCCCAGGGCCTGGCAGAAGTCTTCCTGCGGCAGGCGCGCAATCCAGGGCCGGCCGCGCTCATCCTGCTGCCAGGCGCGGTCGAAGCGGGTGACCACCAGCGCCTTCTGGTCCTCGAAGCGCCACAGCTCGGTGGGTGCCACCGGCAGGTCCAGCTGGTACAGGACCTGCGCGCACAGCCACTCGTTCTCCAGTGAATCGCCCAGGTCCACGCGCCGGCTGCCGCCCACCAGGCCCAGCGGCAGCTTCAGGATGTGGGTGGTGGGCGTGGCGCCCAGCGGGCGGTGCCAGCGGCCGTCGGTCCACAGCAGGGCGGTCTTTTCCTGGGCGCCGGCCAGCGAGATGCGGAACAGCTCATCGTCCTGCGCATGCAGGCCCAGCACCGATGCCGACGGCGTGGCCCGCAGCAGCCGGGCCACCTGCGCCTCGTCCAGCGGCTCGCCGCGGACCGCGTTCCAGCCCGTGGGCTCGGTGCCTTCGGGCAGCAGCTGCACGGCGCCCACGCAGTCGCGGCCCACGGCCTGCAGCAGGTCGAAGGCTTCGATGGAATTCGTGCGGTGGCGCCGCGCGATGCGTTCGCGGATCTTGTCGTTGTCCGGCAGCAGGTTGTCGAAGTAGTGGGCCACCACCGGGCCGCTGATCTCCAGCGACGCGGTGATGGGCAGCGACAGCGACAGCGACCGCCGGCGCGGCGAGGCGAGCCAGTGCTCGTCGTAGCGCAGGCGGTGGACGCCGCGGGCCACGCTCCAGGTGCCGACGCGTTCGCCATTCATCCAGATGGCGAGCGACGCGCTCACCAGCTGCCCTTCTTGCCGCGGACCGCGGCGGTGGCTGCAGGGGTGGTGGCAGGGGTGGCGGCTGGGGGCTGCGTGGCCGCCGCGGGCGTGCCTCTGCCCTTGTATGCCGCCGGGGGATCGGCTGCCGCCTCGGTTTCACGGATCACGAAGCCCGCGCCCAGGGCCTGCAGCACCTGGACGATCTGCTGCAGGCTGACCGCGCCGGGGTTGGCCTCGATCTCGACCACCCGCGCCTGGGTCACGCCGATCAGCGCGCCCAGGCGGGCCTGCGTCAGCCCGCGCTTCTTGCGCAGCGAGCGCAGCTGCTGGCGCAGCTGCTCGGTGGTGCGGAGCGGGTAATCCATGGCGGTGCGCGGCGGGCCAGAGGGGCTGGCGAAAGACAAGGCGAGGCTGATATTTGCACGATACAAGCCTAGGCTGATAAATGCAACTTAAAAGCCTTGGCTTGTTTCGCGTGTGCGGCCCCGCGGTGCGCCACGTGCACCGCGTGCGCCGTCAACCCGGCTGCTTGGTGGTGCGCAGGTAGGGCTTGATGGTCTTGAAGCCGGGGAAGGACTTCTCGGCTTCCTCGTTCGAGACCGCGGGCGTGATGATCACGTCCTCGCCTTGCTTCCAGTTCACCGGCGTGGCCACCTTGTGCTTGGCGGTGAGCTGCATCGAATCGAGCACGCGCAGGATCTCGTCGAAATTGCGGCCGGTGGTCATCGGGTAGGTCAGCATCAGCTTGATCTTCTTGTCCGGGCCGATGATGAAGACCGAGCGCACGGTGGCGTTGGTGGCCGCGGTGCGGCC
>CBIHPZ010000759.1:0-2047 GCA_966211865.1 uncultured Aquabacterium sp. | reverse complement strand
TGGCCACGATCCTGGAACCCCTGCTGATCGTCGTGATGGGCGCGGCGGTGATGGTGATCGTGCTGGCGGTGCTGCAGCCCATCATCCAGCTCAACACCTGGGTCAAGTAGAGCCGGCGCAGGACGCAGCGCGCGCTCAGACGCGCCTTTTGGCCACTAGGCCTGCGCCGTGGAGGCACCGCCCTGCAGCGCGCGCCAGCGCGCCGGGCTCACGCCTTCCCATTCCTTGAAGGCGCGGTGGAACGCGTTGGCGTCCTGGTAGCCCAGCAGGAAGGCCACCTCCTGGATGTCGCAGTCGGGAGATTCGAGCAGCTGGCGGCCCAGGCTGCGGCGCGCCTCCAGCAGCAGCGCGCGGAAGGTGGTGCCTTCTTCGGTGATGCGGCGCTGCAGCGTGCGTTCGCTTAAGCCCAGGTCGGCGGCCACCTGCGCCAGGTCCGGGCGGCCGCTGGCCAGCACGCGCTTCAGCGCCAAGGTCACCTGCGTGCTGATGGAGTCCTGGGCCTGCAGTTCCGCGAGCGCGGCGGCCAGCGGCGGCAGCAGCATCTCCAGCAGTTCGGGGTTGCGCCCGGGGAGGGGCCTGTCCAGGTCGGCGCGGCGCAGCAGCAGCCGGTCTTCGGCCCGGCCGAAGTGCACCGGGCAGCCGAAGTAGTCCTCATAGGGCCGGGCATCGCGCCCGGCGGCCGCCAGTTCCACCGCCAGCGGCGTGACCCGCACGCCCGTCGACCGCCGCCCCAGCTCCATCAGCGTGGCCATCGTGACGTCGGTTGCCAGGGCCGGCGCGGGCGTGGCGGCACCGCGCCACCGCACCGTCACGGCCAGGCCGCGCGGCTCGTCCTGCAGGTCCAGCAACTCGGGCGTGCACAGGCGCTTGAAACGCGCCAGGCGCTGGATGCCGTCGCGGTAGTCGCGGGCGTGGAAGGCCACCAGGCTGGACGGTGGGTGGGCCGAGGTGTCCAGCGACGCCACCAGGCGCAGGCCGAGGCCAGGTTCCGGCAGCAGCACCTCGACCGCCCGCAGCAGCGCGAAATAGTCCGTCGTCCGCACGGACGCCCGGGGATCCAGGTGCAGCGTGGCCGGCAGCCGGGCCTGGCGCAACAGTGCCGGCGGGCCGATCCCGGCGCCCTGCAGCGCGCGCCAGAACGCCGGCGGAATCCGGCACCGGTCCAGATCGCTCGCGCCCGGCATGCTCAGTTCACCTGGCTCAGCAGCAGCCGGTCGAACACCCGGTCGCCGAACCACTTGCGGACGAACAGCAGGGGCCGCGCGAGCTTGCCGGCCACGTAGCGGGTGCGGGGCCGGCGCGCCTGCACCGCCGCCAGCACCACCCGCCCGATCACGCCGGGATCGCTGCCCTGGCCGGGCGCGTAGGACCGGCGCGTGCTGTCGATGACGGCGCGCGTCAGGCGGCCATAGGCGCCACCCTGCTGCCGGCCCAGCCGCTGCGTCACCACGTCGCCGAAGCCGGTCTCGATGACGCCGGGCTCCACCACCACCACGCGGACGCCGAACTCCGCCACCTCGAGGCGCAGGCAGTCCGACCAGCCTTCCAGCGCGTGCTTGGTGGCGTGGTACCACGCGCCCAGCGGGGTGTAGATGCGACCGCCCATCGAGGTGATGTTCACGATCGTGCCCGCACCCTGCTGCCGCATGGCCGGCAGCAGCAGCTGCGTCAGCCGCGCGGTGCCGAAGAGGTTGACCTCGAACTGGTAGCGCGCCTCGTCGAGCGTCGTCTCCTCGACGGCACCGAAGAGGCCGAAGCCGGCGTTGTTGACCAGCACGTCGACCACGCCTGCTTCGCCGAGGACTTGCCGGGCGACCGCTTCGATGTCGGCCGGCCGCGACAGGTCCAGCGCCAGCACGCGCGCGCCGGCCGAGGCCAGGTCCTGCATTTCCTCGGTCCGGCGCGCCGCCACGTAGACGCGGTAGCCGGCGCCGATGAGTTGGCGGGCGATGGCCTTGCCCATGCCCGATGACGCGCCGGTCACCAAAGCGGTCTGCTGCGGATTGCTCATGAAGCCCTCGGCGGATGTCGATGGCGCAACGATAGG
>CBIHPZ010000758.1:0-2047 GCA_966211865.1 uncultured Aquabacterium sp. | reverse complement strand
GCGGCAAAGGCCGCCGCCGGCGGGGCCGACACGCGGTCCCACGACGCCAGGGCCTCGCCGGTGCGCGGCAGGCTGCGCGCCACCTCGGGGTTCTCGATGGCGCGCTGCAGCAGCGCGGCAATGGGCACCAGCAGCGTGACCGCCAGGAACACCAGCAGCGGAACGGTCAGCGCGATGGCCCCGTGGCGCCGCCTCGACTCTGCGCGCCGAAGCGATAGTTTCAGGTGTGCAGTGGCTAGGACGGCGGCGGTCATTGCGAAGGTCCGTTCCGGTCGTTTACCGAGTTATTGAGCGGCCCAGGAAGCGAAGCGCTTCTCGAGCTCTTCACCCTGGTCGGCCCAGAACTTGTTGCCGAACTGGATCGAGTCCTTGGCGTTCGTGGGCGAGGTCGGCAGGTTGGCCAGGGTCTTCGCGTCCAGCTTGGCCAGCGCCTTCTGGTTGGTCGGGCCGTAGGCGATGTTCTTGGCGTATTCGGCCTGCGCATCGGCCGTGCTGGCGAAGGCGATGTACTTGTAGGCCAGGTCGCGGTTGGGCGTGCCCTTCACGATCGCCCAGTAGTCCAGGTCGTAGATGCCGCCGGTCCAGGTGATCTTCAGGTTCTTGCCTTCGCGGTTGGCGGCGTCGATGCGGCCGTTGTAGACGGTGCTCATCACCACGTCGCCGGCCACCAGGTACTGCGGCGGCTGGGCGCCGGCTTCCCACCACTGGATGTTGGGCTTCAGCTCGGTCAGCTTCTTGAAGGCGCGGTCGGCGCCTTCTTTCGTGCGCAGCGTGCCGTAGACGTCGGCCGCAGGCACGCCATCGGCCATCAGCGCGAATTCCAGGTTGTAGCGCGCGCCCTTGCGCATGCCGCGCTTGCCGGGGAATTTCTTCACGTCCCAGAAGTCGGCCCAGGTCTTGGGGCCGTCCTTCAGCTTGTCGCCGTTGTAGGCCATCACCGTGGACCACACGAACACGCCAATGCCGCATTCGGTGACGCCGGCGCGCAGGAAATCGGCGCGGTTGCCGATCTTCGAATAGTCGAGCTTCTCGAACAGGCCTTCGTCACAGCCGCGGGCAATGTCCGGCGATTCAACCTCGACCACGTCCCAGGTGACCTTCTTGGCCTCGACCATGGCCTTGATCTTGGCCTGCTCGCCGTTGTATTCGACGGAGACGATCTTGCCGGCGCCACTCTTCTCGAACGGATCCACGAAGGCCTTCTTCTGCGCCGCGCCATTGGCGCCGCCGAAGTTCACGACCGTCAATTGCTGGGCCATGGCGACCTGGGCCAGGCCGGCGGCGGCCAATGCGGCAAGGATGAAGCGCTTCTTCATGGTTTCTCCTGGTGGAGTGGTTGGAACGGGTGCAGGCTGCCGCGCATGAGCGGGCGGCAGCAGTGAATGGCCAGGCCGCGAATGACGCGGTTGCTCATGCGTAGATCCGGAGATAGGCCGGCGGCACATGCAGCCACACCGCCTGCCCCGCCACCGGCTGGATGCCGTGCGACAGCGGCAGCTTGACCGTGGCCTCGGCCTGCGAAGGCAGTGCGCAGCGCAGGCGCAGGTGGTCGCCGAAATAGATCACGTCGTTGACCGCGGCCTTCAGCACGTTGTCGGTGAAGCGCGGCGCATTCAGGTGCGCCTCGATGCGCTCGGGCCGCACCAGCGCGTGCACCGTGGCGCCCGGCAGGCTGCCGTTCACGTTGACGCCGGTCAAGCGTTCGCCGGTGGGCAGCAGCAATTCGGCCGACGTGGCGTTGCTGGCGCCCAGCGTGCCGCGCAGCTCGGTGCTGTCGCCGACGAAGCTGGCGACGAAGCGGTTGGCCGGTGTCTCGTACAGCCGGTCCACCACGTCGATCTGCTGGATGGCGCCTTCGTTGAACACGGCCACGCGGTCGCTCATCGTCAGCGCCTCGCCCTGGTCGTGGGTGACGTAGACGAAGGTGATGCCCAATTGGCGGTGCAGGCCCTTCAGTTCCAGCTGCATGTGCTCGCGCAGCTGCTTGTCCAAGGCGCCCAGCGGCTCGTCCATCAGCACCAGCTGGGGCTCGAACACCAGCGCGCGC
>CBIHPZ010000757.1:0-2047 GCA_966211865.1 uncultured Aquabacterium sp. | reverse complement strand
AGCACCTTCTCCTCGGCCAGCAGCTCGTAGGCGAACTGCTGGTCGTCGGCGATGGGGTAGACCTTGGGGTCCAGCCTCGGGAACATGTAGAGCGCCGCCTTCGGCTTGACGACGCTGACGCCGGGGATTTGCGACAGCAGCTCGTAGGCCAGGTCGCGCTGGCGGCACAGGCGTCCGCCCGGCGCCACCAGGTCCTTGATGCTCTGGTAGCCGCCCAGCGCGGTCTGGATGGCCAGCTGGCCCGGCGTGTTGGCGCACAGCCGCATCGAGGAAAGCATGTTCAGCCCCTCGATGTAGTCGCGGGCGTGGCGCTTGTCGCCCGAGACGATCATCCAGCCGGCGCGGTAGCCGCAGGAGCGGTAGTTCTTCGACAGGCCGTTGAAGGTGAGGCACAGCACGTCGTCGGCCAGCGAGGCGATGCTGGTGTGCGTGTTGCCGTCGTACAGCGTCTTGTCGTAGATCTCGTCGGCGAAGACGATCAGCTGGTGCTGGCGCGCGATCTCGACGATGCCCTGCAGCAGGTCGGTCGGGTACAGCGCGCCGGTCGGGTTGTTGGGATTGATGACGACGATGCCGCGGGTGTTCGGCGTGATCTTGCGGCGGATGTCGTCCAGGTCGGGCAGCCAGCCCGCGCCTTCGTCGCACAGGTAGTGCACCGGACGGCCGCCGGAGAGCGAGACCGAGGCCGTCCACAGCGGGTAGTCCGGGGCCGGCACCAGGATCTCGTCGCCGTTGTCCAGCAGCGCGTTGAGGCTCATGGTGATGAGCTCGGAGGCGCCATTGCCCAGGTAGACATCGTCGACCGTGACGCCGGAGATGTTCTTTTCCTGGCTGTAGTGCACCACCGACTTGCGCGGCGCGAACAGGCCCTTGCTGTCGGTGTAGCCGGCCGCGTGCGGCAGGTTGCGGATCATGTCCTGGACGATCTCGTCCGGCGGTTCCAGGCCGAAGGCGGCGATGTTGCCGATGTTCAGCTTGATGATCTTCTGGCCCTCGTCTTCCATCTGGCGGGCCTTGTCCAGCACGGGGCCGCGGATGTCATAGCAGACGCTGGCGAGCTTGCTGGACTTGGTGATGGGATTCAACGTCGGGCTCCGGGTGGACGATCAGCGCGGGCGGTCTGCTCCGCCGCAAAAAGTAGAATTTTATCTGGTGCATTCCCCGGTTCCCGCCCCCCATTCACCGTGAAATTCCAACCCGACCATCTTGCCGGCACCAACGCCATCACCCGCCACGAACCGGGCGCCCTGTGGGTGGGCAACCAGCGCTTCGACCGCAGCCTGCTCGTGCCCTGGCGGGGCGAGGTCAAGCCCTGGTCACCGGCGCGGGTGGACCAGCTGACGGCCGAGGACTTTGACGCCGTGCTGGCACTGAAGCCGGAGCTCGTGATCTTCGGCTCGGGCCCGCGGCTGCGATTCGTCTCTCCAGCCTTGCTGCGCTCGCTGATCGAGCGCGGCATAGGCGTCGAGACCATGGACACCCACGCCGCCTGCCGCACCTACAACGTGCTGGTGGCCGAAGGCCGCTCGGCCGTGGCCGCCCTTTTGCTGGACGTGGCGCTGCCGACCGCAGCCTGAGGGAATCTCTTGAGCCTGCTTGCGGAAGGAATGCACGGCAAAACTTTATAATCACGGGCTACGCCCCAACTCACCTTGCGCCGACGGGGCGAGTGGGCGCCACGTCAGAACTCCACACCGCTCATGACGCCTGTCCTCAATAAAGCCCTGCCCGACTTCGAGGCGCAAGCCACCAGCGGCGTGAAATTCACGCCGCAGGCCTTCAACGGCCAAGCGATCGTGCTGTACTTCTACCCGAAGGACCACACGCCCGGCTGCACCACGGAGGCGATGCAGTTCCGCGACAAGTACAAGGATTTCCAGAAGGCTGGCGCGGTGCTGTTCGGCGTCTCGCGCGACAACATGGCCTCGCACGAGAAATTCCGCCAGAACCTGGAACTGCCCTTCGAGCTGATCGCCGACACCGAAGAAAAGCTGTGCCACATGTTCGGCGTGGTCAAGAACAAGATCATGTACGGCAAGAAGGTCAA
>CBIHPZ010000756.1:0-2049 GCA_966211865.1 uncultured Aquabacterium sp. | reverse complement strand
GGCCGAATGGGACCAGCAGCCGCGCCAGGCTGAAGAGCGCTACCTGCTGCAACTGGGGCGCTGCGCCGCACGCGAGCCCGACCGCATCGTGCGGGTGGGTTCCGAGTGGGCGCGCTACCTGCACAAGACCTACGGTGGAGCGGCCTGAACTATTGCCGCGCGGCTGCCAGTGATTCCAGCCGGTAGCGCTCGATCTGGCCCTCGGCCCGCAGCTCGCGCAGCACCGCTGCGAGGCGCGGCGCCAGCGCGGCATGGCGGCGGTGAAGGTAGGGGTAAAGCGGGATGGTGCCCATCGACAAGGCCAGGCGGGGAGGGGGCAGCTGTCGATAGCGCTCGCGGGAGGCGACGTCGGTGACTGTGTGGTTGGCAGCGCAGTACAGGTCCACCCGCTTCAGCGCCAGCATCTCCATGCCCTGTTCGTCGGTGCTGATGGCGGTCACGTTGCCGGGGGGAAGCGACTTCAGCAGGCGTTCGCAGACGGCCACGCCGCGCACGTAGGTGGCGCTCCAGGGCTTGGCGGCCAGGTCGTCGGCCTGCTTCAGCTCGATCTCCGGGCTCAGCGTGTACAGGCCGAAGACGACGTCGTACATGGCCTCTTCCACCCGCACCAGCTCCGGATGCGCCAGGCCGTGCGCATGCACGCGCCCCACGTCGCCGTCGATCTCGCCGCGGTCCAGCATCTCGGTCATGCGCTGCAGCGGGATGGCTGGCAGCACCACCGGAACGCCCAGGCGGCGGAAAGCCTCGGTGTAGATGCGGCGCACCCACTGGCCCTGGAAGCTGGTCTCGGACTGGTGCGTCGCCATCACGAAGGGCGCCGGCGCCGGCTGCTGCTGCGCCTGCGCCGGGGCGCCGCACAGCGCGGCGGCCAGCGCGAGCAGTGTGCGCGGCAAGGCAAGCCCTCGATGGAACCGCGGGACCGGCCAGGCCAGTAAAGTGCGCCGGCCCCACCCTCGGGGCGCCAATGCGGAACGAACGATGAACAAGACGATGCGCATGATCTCCTCGGCCCTGGCGGCCACTGTCATTCTGGCGGTCCCGGCGGCGGCCACGCATGCCGCCGCGCCGATGGTGAAAACCCAGGCCCCGGGCTACTACCGGATGATGCTCGGCGAGTTCGAGGTCACGGTGCTGAACGACGGCACCGTGAACCTGCCGATGAGCCAGCTGCTCACCAACATCACGCCGGAGAAGTACCGCGCCGACATCGGGCGCAGCTTCCTGCGCGACCCGATCGAGACATCGGTCAATGCCTTCCTGGTCAACACCGGCAGCAAGCTGGTGCTGATCGACTCCGGTGCCGGGAACCTCTTCGGCCCCACCTTGGGCAAGCTGCAGGCCAGCCTGAAGGCCGCCGGCTACACGCCCGAGCAGGTCGACGAGGTCTACATCACCCACATGCACGGTGACCACATCGGCGGGGTGTCCGCGGCTGACAAGCCGGCCTTCCCGAACGCCGTGTTGCGCGTGGACCAGAAGGACGCTGACTTCTGGCTGAGCCAGACCAACCTGGACAACGCGCCGGAGCAGTTCAAGGGCTCGTTCCGGGGCGCGATGGCGATGACCAAGCCCTACATCGCCGCCGGCCGCTTCAAGCCCTTCGACGGGGACACCGAGCTCGTGCCCGGCGTCAAGGCGCTGGCGAGCCGCGGCCACACGCCGGGCCACAGCACCTACGTGGTGGAAAGCAAGGGCGAGAAGCTGGTGCTGTGGGGCGACCTGATGCACGTGGCCGCGGTGCAGTTCGCGACGCCGCCGGTGACCATCCAGTTCGACAGCGACTCCACCGCCGCCGCCGCGCAGCGCGCCAAGGCCTATGCCGACGCGGCCGCGCAGGGCTACGTGGTGGGCGCGGCGCACCTGTCCTTTCCCGGCCTGGGCCGCCTGCGGGCCGAGGGCAACGGCTACGTCTTCGTGCCGCTGAACTACCGCGCGGCGCCTTGAGCTGATAATTTACAAAAGTAGCGTCCAATCGCGACGCCGGACTGCGACTGCGACTGCGACTGCGACTGCGACTGCGACTGCGACTGCGACTGCGACTGCGACTGC
>CBIHPZ010000755.1:0-2059 GCA_966211865.1 uncultured Aquabacterium sp. | reverse complement strand
TCGATCAGGCCCAGCTTGCCGAAGCTCACCAGGTAGGGGTGGGCCTTGGCGGGGGTCATGTCCGCCTCCCGCGCCAGGTCCTTCAGCGGCAGCGGCCGGCCGTGGTGGGCCAGGGCCTTCAGCAGGCGGCCGCCCACCTCGATGCTCTGGATGCCGCGCGAGCCGCTCCGGTCGTTGTCATCGTCGTCCATGGTGTCGAAGGGGAATTGAACAGGCAGCTGGCGTGGGTCCGGCTCGGCCGGTTCGCAGCAAGGGCCCCTTCGGGAGGCTGCGGCGGCACGGCACGTGGGGTTCCACGTTTGTACTTAACAAAATGGATTCGACATTATCGAACGGGTTGACTATCATCAAGCCACTTTCACATAGCCAAATCGATTCGTCATGAGCAAAGCCTTCGCCTCTCAAGCCGACCTCGAGGAAAAGCAGGTCAGCTTCACCAAGCTGTCCGACAACGCGTACGCCTACACGGCCGAAGGCGACCCCAACACCGGCGTCATCGTCGGCGACGACGCGGTGATGGTCATCGACACGCAGGCCACCCCGGTGATGGCGCAGGACGTGATCCGCCGCATCCGCGAGGTGACCGACAAGCCCATCAAGTACGTGGTGCTCAGCCACTACCACGCGGTGCGGGTGCTGGGCGCCTCGGGCTACAACCCGCAGCACATCATCGCCAGCCGCGACACCTACGACCTGATCGTCGAACGCGGCCTGGACGACAAGGCCAGCGAGATCGGCCGCTTCCCGCGGCTCTTCCGCAACGTCGAATCGGTGCCGCCGGGCCTCACCTGGCCCAGCATCACGTTCGAGGGCCGCATGTCGATCTGGCTGGGCAAGCTGGAGGTGCAGCTGATCCAGCTGGGCCGCGGCCACACCAAGGGCGACACGGTGGCCTGGCTGCCCGAGCAGAAGATCCTGTTCTCCGGCGACCTGGTGGAGTTCGACGCGACGCCCTACGCCGGGGACGCTTACTTCAGGGATTGGCCCCAGACGCTGGACAACATCGCCGCGCTGCAGCCGCGCGCGCTGGTGCCCGGCCGCGGCGCCGCGCTGACCACGCCTGAGCAGGTGGCCCAAGGCCTGGCCGGCACGCGCAGCTTCATCTCGGACATGCTGGCCAGCGTGCAGGCCGGCGTGGCCGCGGGCAAGAACCTGAACCAGATCTACAAGGACACCTACGCCGCGCTGAAGCCGAAGTACGGCCACTGGGTCATCTTCGACCACTGCCTGCCCTTCGACGTGACCCGCTGCTACGACGAGGCCACGAAGTACGCCGACCCGCGGGTGTGGACCGCGGAGCGCGACGTGGAGATGTGGAAGACGCTCGAGGGCTGACCCAGGCGACGCACGGCCATGGACTACCAGACCGCCACCTTTCCCTACCGCCGCTGCGCCGACCAGGACGCGGCCACGCCCGCGCACCACCCGGTGGTGGTGGTGGGCGCCGGCCCGGTGGGCCTGAGCCTCGCCATCGACCTGGCGCAGCGCGGCCAGCGCGTGCTGCTGCTGGACAACGACCACCAGCTCTCGGTCGGCTCGCGCGCCATCTGCTTCGCCAAGCGCACGCTGGAGATCTTCGACCGCCTCGGCGTCGGCCAGCGCCTGGTGGACAAGGGCGTGTCCTGGAACGTCGGCCGCGTGTTCTTCCAGGACCAGCCGGTCTACCAGTTCAACCTGCTGCCCGAGGCCGGCCACGAGCGCCCCGCCTTCATCAACCTGCAGCAGTACTACCTCGAGGGCTACCTCGTGGAAAGAGCGGCCATGCTGCCGCTGGTCGAGCTGCGCTGGGACAGCGAGGTGGTGGCCGTGGAATCGCGGCCCGACGGCGCGACCCTCACCGTGCGCACGCCCGACGGCGAGTACACGCTGCAGGCCGACTACCTCGTCGCCTGCGACGGCTCGCGCTCCGCGGTGCGCAAGCTCATCGGCCAGGAAAGCCACGGCCGCACCTTCAAGGACCGCTTCCTCATCGCCGACGTGCGCATGGAGGCGGACCCGAGGCCGGCGGCCGAAAGCCCCCCCGGGGGGCAGCACCGCGGTGAAGCGGCCAGCGTGGGGG
>CBIHPZ010000754.1:0-2061 GCA_966211865.1 uncultured Aquabacterium sp. | reverse complement strand
ACATTGCGCACCTCGCCACTCTCCTGCACCAGCCAGGTCTGCACCGCGTTGTTGTGGTAGATCGACCGCGTGCCGCGCACTTCGCGCAATAGGCGGTAGCTGGGCTGGACGTAGCCGGTCTCGTCCACGGCCCGGCTCTGCACCAGCGCCGGCTTGCCGTCCCAGGCCCAGTCCAGCGTGAAGCGCGTGAGGCACTTGTGCATCACCGGCTCCTGCAGGCGCGCGGTCTTCCAGTTGCGCCCGCCGTCGGTGGACACGTCGACGCGCTTGACCTTGCCGCGCCCGGACCAGGCCAGGCCACTGATCTGGCAGTAGCCCTTGTCCAGCAGCACCTGGCCACCGGACGGCGTGGTGACCACGCTCTTGCACTCCTGCGTGCTGGTGTACTGGCGGTGGCGGCCGTCGGGCATCAGGTCGACGTAGTGCAGCACCTCGTCCTTGGTGCCATACGGCTGGTCGCCCACCTCGATGCGGCGCAGGTATTTCACCCAGCTCACGCCCTGCACGCCGGGCACCACCAGGCGCAGCGGGTAGCCGTTCTCGGGCCGCAGCATCTCGCCGTTCTGGCCGTAGGCCAGCAGCACCTCGCCCGACTCCACCAGCTCCATCGGGATGGTGCGCGTCATCGAGGAGCCGTCCGCCCCTTCGGCCAGCACGTAGCGGCCGCGCTTGAAATCGGCGCCTGCCATCTCCAGCACCGTGCGCAGCGGCACGCCGGTGAATTCGCTGCAGCTGAGCATGCCGTGCGTGTACTGGCAGGTGGGCACCGCCACGTTGCCCCATTCCATGCCGGTGTTGGCACCGCATTCGATGAAGTGGAAGCGGCTGACCGAGGGCAGGCGCATCAGCTCGTCCAGCGTGAAGACCAGCGGCGTCCTGACGATGCGCTCGTCCGAGCCGTTCACCATCAGCCGGTGCTGCGACGGGTCCACGTCCCACCAGCCCTGGTGGTGGCGCTCGAAATGCAGGCCGCTGGGCGTGACGATGCCGAACAGGCTTTGCAGCGGCGCGAAGGAGACCGACGCCTGGCGCGTCGGCGTCAGCCCGGGGCTCTGGCGGCGCTGCACGTTGGCCTCGTGCTGCGAAGGCTTGCCGTAGCCGTCGGTCACCACCGGCTGGCCCAGGCCGGTGGTGTGGGCCGGGGGGTTCAAGATGGCGGGATCACCGCGATCGGCCGGCACCGGGCTGGCCTGGGCGCGCACGGCGGACGAGCCGCCCGCCGCCAGCGCGGCCGCGAAGGCACCGCGCACGAAGTCGCGCCGGCCCTGCCGCCCTTCGGCGAACACCTGGCGCACGCCGGCCGCGTCGATGAAGCCCTCGGGTGCCTTGCGCAGCCGGCCCGCGGTCCCGCGTTCGAACGCCACGTCGTCTCCTGGTCATGCATCAGCCATGACTCATATTAGTTGACGCTGATGTAAAGGAGGCCCGGGTTTACGAGTGCTTGCCGCGGTGCCACGCCTGGCGCGTTGCGCACAGATGGGCCGGGTGGCGCCGCGTGACGCAGCCGCGCGCAGGCGGTGCAGGCGCGCAGGTGGTGCGCAGCCCGCAGGCGTCGCATTTCGGCAGGTGGCGCGCATGCGGCCGGTGGCGTTGCCGGCGCCGCGGCAGAACGGGCGCTACGTCGACAGCGCCAGGGCCGGCGACCCCGCGGTCCGCGCCCCGCGCTCCGCCAGCCGCGCCACGATCTGCCCCAGCCGGCGGATCGCCGCGTCCATCGCCGGCGACCAGGGGTCGCCGCACTGCAGGCGGATGAAGTGGTCGAAGCGCCGCGTGGTGCTGAAGGCCGCGCCCGGCGCCACGCCGATGTGGTCGCGGCGCGCCAGCGCGAACACCTCGCGCGAGTCGACGTGGCGCGGCATCTCGATCCACAGCAGCATGCCGCCCTGCGGCATCGACAGGCCGCAGCCGGGCGGGAAATAACGCGCAACCGCATCGGCCATGTGCCGGGCCTGGCTCTTCAATGCGGCGCGCAGGCGGCGCATGTGGTGGTCGTAGCCGCCGTCGCGGATGAACTGCGCCAGCACCTCCTGCTGCAGCATCGGGCAGGCCACCGAGGTGCGC
>CBIHPZ010000753.1:0-2062 GCA_966211865.1 uncultured Aquabacterium sp. | reverse complement strand
GCTTCTGGATCGCGTCCAGCGCCTGCTGGGCGTGGGCGCTGGACAGGCAGGTCAGCCCGGCGCTGGCGAGCAGGATGGCGAGTAGGGTGGAACGGCGGATGGGCATGGGGACGACTCCTGGTGGGTGAGGCTGTGCGGTCTCGCCCTGGCTGGGGAGCGCGTGCGGGGCCGTGCCGCGATTTCGGCCAGGCACTGCGCGGCCGGAGGTGCGCGGCCGTCCTGAAGTGGGCGAATGTCACGACGGGCGCCGTGGCGACGATTCGCCCACCCGCCCGCCCGCCCCTTGCCGCCCCGCGCCGCGCGCGGCAGGTCCAGTTCCGTCGGCGGACCTGCCCTGCCGATGCCACCGACCCTCGCGCGACAATTCGCGGCATGAAAGTCATTCGATTGCGCGAGGGCAAGGACCGCTCGCTGCTGCGCGGCCATCCGTGGGTGTTCCAGGGCAGCATCGCCAAGGGCGGCGGCGACGCCGGGGAGACGGTGCGCGTGGAATCGCACGAAGGCCGCTTCCTCGCCTGGGGCGCCTTCAGCCCCAGCTCGCAGATCCGCGTGCGTGCCTGGAGCTTTGACGAGGCCGAGCGCATCGACGAGGCCTTCTTCGAAAGCCGCCTGCAGAAGGCCGTCGCGTTGCGCGCGCGCCTGGCCATCGCCAGCGATGGTGTGCGCCTGGTGCACGGCGAAGCCGACGGCCTGCCCGGCCTCATCGTCGACCGCTATGGCGACACCTTGTCCGCGCAGTTCCTTTCGGCCGGCGTCGAGCGCTGGCGCGACACCATCGCTGCCAAGCTCATCGCCATCACCGGCGCGGCGCGGCTCTACGAACGGTCCGATTCCGGCGTGCGCGGCCTCGAAGGCCTGCAGCCGCGCACCGGCTGGCTGCATGGCGAAGGTGCCACGGCATTGGCCATCACCGAGCACGGCTGGCAGCTGGGCCTGGACGTGGCGCTGGGCCACAAGACCGGCTACTACCTGGACCAGCGCGACAACCGCCACCGCTTCGCCCAGCTGGTGAAGCAGCTGGGCTGCGAGCGCGTGCTGAACTGCTACAGCTACACCGGCGGCTTCAGCGTGGCGGCGCTGGCCGGCGGCGCGAAACACGTGACGAGCGTCGACTCGTCCGGCCCCGCGCTGGAACAGGCACGCGACAACGTGCGCCGCAACGGCCTGGACGAATCGGCCTGCCGCTTCGCCGACGCCGACGTCAACGGCTTCCTGCGCGAGGCGCTGAAGTCCGGCGAGCGCTACGACGCCATCGTGCTCGACCCACCGAAGTTCGCGCCCAGCGCGGCGCACGCCGACCGCGCGTCACGCGCCTACAAGGACATCAACCGCCTGGGCCTGAAGCTCTTGAACCCGGGCGGCCTGCTGATGACCTATTCCTGCTCCGGCGGCATCGGCGCCGAGCTGTTCCACAAGATCGTGGCCGGTGCCGGCCATGACGCGGGCGTCGATGGCTACCTGCTGCAGCGCCTGGAAGCGGCGCCAGACCACCCGACGACCTTGTGCTTCCCGGAAGGCGAGTACCTGAAGGGCCTGGCCATCATCGCGCGCTGACCCCAGGCGCCGGGTACACCGCTTGCCGCGCCCCGGGGCGGGCCCTTGCCCGCCACCGCGAAGGAGTCCGAGATGGACCCGCACAAGCAGTCCCACGAGCGCCAGGAACACGAGCGCGAAGACAAGACCGATCACCCCGTGCAGCCGGGGCGCATGCCGCAGGCGACCACCTCGCCGGCCAAGCCCGGCAAGCCGGGGCCGCGCGCGCCGCATGCCGAACGCGGGCCGGGCAGTGCAGGGGCCGACGTGGGCATGAGCTCCGACGGTGGCCATGCCGCGGACACCCGGCCGGCGTCGCCGGACCGCGCGTCCGGCGAGCGCATGCCGTGACGGGTGAGCCCGGGGTGCGAGCGCCTTCAGCACGCCGGCGGCGGCAGCTTCACCCGCGGCTCGAACTTCGCGCGGTGCACTCTGAAGAACGCCTTCACGTTGCGCACGTTCGCGTCCTGCGTGAAGAGCCGCTGCACCAGCGCGTGGTCGGCCGCCATGTCCGGCGCCCACACCACCA
>CBIHPZ010000752.1:0-2086 GCA_966211865.1 uncultured Aquabacterium sp. | reverse complement strand
TCCCTGCTTCGAATCGATGCTCAAGGTCCACGCGGCGCAGCACGCGGAGGCCTTCTCGTGTGCACCCTATCAGCGGCCATAGGCGCGGCACTCGCTCGCTCGGCAATGCGGGTCCTGCCACCCGCAACAGCCAGGAAAGCGATGGTCGGGCGGGCAGGCTCGAGGGCCGCCGCCGGTTGCACCCGGCTCCTGCCAACCCGCTGTCAGCAGCGCCGGCGCAGCATGCGCTCCTCACCAACAAGCCTCAGGAGAGAGAGCCATGAGCAGTGCCGACAACAAGGGCAGCACCAGCGAAGACAAATACCGCCACAGCGCCGTCAGCTGGTTCGAGATCCCGGTGCGCGACCTGGAGCGCGCTCAAGCCTTCTACGAGAAGCTGCTGGCCAAGGCGCTGCGCCGCGAGACCATGGGCCCGCAGACGCTGGCCGTGATTCCGTATGACCCGGGCCAGGGCGTGGGTGGCGCCTTGATCACCGGCGTGCACATTCCCGATCCCAGCCCGAATGGCACGCTGGTCTACCTGAATGCCGAACCTTCGCTGGACGCCGCGGTGCAACGCGCGGTGGCCGCCGGCGGCCGCGTGGCCACGCCGCGCGTGGAGCTGCCCGAGGGCATGGGCTGCTTCGCCCATGTGATCGACAGCGAGGGCAACCGCGTCGGGCTGCACGCGCGGCAATGATGCTGGCGCAGCTGTGGCGGGCTTCGGCGTCGCCCCTTCCGGTGCGGGTGGTGGCGGTGCGGGAGCCGCGGGCGGCGCGGGGCCACAATGCCGGCCCCACCCCGTCCGACGAACCGCCGCCGATGCGCCGTGCCGACCGCCTGTTCCACCTGGTCCAGCTGATCCGTGGCCGCCGCCTGTCCACCGCCGCGTTCCTGGCCGAGCGCCTGCAGGTCTCGCTGCGCACGGTCTACCGCGACGTGGCCGACCTGGCGGCGCAGGGCGTGCCGATCGAGGGCGAGGCCGGCGTGGGCTACCGCATGCGCTCGGGCTTCGACCTGCCGCCGCTGATGTTCACCGCCGACGAAGCCAAGGCGCTGGTGGCCGCGGTGCGGCTGGCGCAGCATCGGCTGGACGCGGGACTGTCGGGCGAGGCGGAGAGCGCGCTGTCGAAGATCCTCTCGGTGCTGCCGCCGGCGACGCGGGCGGCGGCGGAGAGCCTGGCGCTGTATGCGCCGGCGTGGCCGATGGAGCCGGCGCTGCGCGATCGCCTGCAGGAAGCACGGCTGGCGACCGAGTCGCGGCGCAAGCTTCGCCTGCACTACAAGGACATGCATGACGCGGAAAGCCACCGCACCGTGCGGCCGCTGGGCTGCTTCTACTGGGGCCAGGCGTGGACGCTGGGCGCTTGGTGCGAGCAGCGCGCCGACTTCCGCAACTTCCGCATCGACCGCATCGTGGCGATGGACGTGCTGGACGAGCGTTTCCGCGACGAGCCCGGGCAGACGCTGGCGGACCTGTTCCGGGTGGTGGAGAGCGACCGCTGCGGATAAAGCCGCGTGGCGCGCGGCCTTGGATGGCCGCTCACTTCGCTTGCAAGTGCGTGGCCAGGAACTTCTCCAGCCGGGCGTAGAAGTCGAAGCGGTTCTCGGGCTTCAGGAAGCCGTGTCCCTCGTCGTCGTACACCACCCACTCCACCTGCGCATTGGTCTTGCGCACGGCGTCGCGGAACCTGGTGCCGTGCTCGATCGGCACGCGCCGGTCCACGCCGCCGAAGGCCAGCAGCAGCGGTTGCTTCAGGCGGCTCGCCTGCTTCAGCGGCGAGGTCTGCGCCAGTTGCTCGGCATCCTTGGCCTGGTCACCGATCATCACCGGCATGCCATAACGCTTGAAAAGATCGGAGGTGTCGCTCCAGGTGATGTCGTACATCAGGTCGATGTCGGTCACGGCCACCCAGGCCGCGCCGCAGCGGTAAAGCTCGGGTTCGCGGATCAGGCCCATCAAGGTGGCATAGCCGCCGTAGCTGGCGCCGGCCAGGCAGATGCGCTGCGGGTCGGCCAGCTTCTTGTCGATGGCCCAGCGGGTGGCGTCGGTCACGTCGTCCTGCATCTTCAGGCCCCATTGCTTGAAGCCGGCACGCAGGTGGGT
>CBIHPZ010000751.1:0-2104 GCA_966211865.1 uncultured Aquabacterium sp. | reverse complement strand
CCGGGCTCGGCCACGTAGCGGTAGACGTCGGCGAAGGCCAGCTTCATCGCCTCGATCAGCAGGTGCTGCGCGTCTGGGCCGTCGATGGGCAGCCCGGCCAGGTCGAAGTGCTCGGCGATGCCCAGCGCCATCAGCGCCGCGATGCCCTGGCCGTTGGGCGGGATCTCGTGCAGGGTGTGGCCGCGGTAGTCCTGCGAGATCGGTGCCACCCACTCCGGCTGATAGGACGCCAGGTCGGCCAACTGGTGTGCACCGCCCTGCCCCTGCGATTGCCGCACCAGCGCCTCGGCGATCTCGCCGCGGTAGAAGGCTTCGCCCCGGGTCTGCGCGATCAGCCGCAGTGCGCGCGCGGCGCCGGGCATGCGGAACAGCTCGCCCACGGCCGGCGCACGGCCGCGCGGCAGGAAGGTCTCGGCAAAGCCGGGCTGCGACACCAGGGCCTCCACCTTCGAGGCCAGCAGCCACTTCTCGCCGACGATGGCCGGCACGACGTAACCCCGTTCGGCGATGTCGATGGCCGGCGCCAGCAGGTCGGCAAACGGCAGGCGGCCGAAGCGCTCGCTCAAGGCCGCCCAGGCGGACACCGCGCCCGGCACCGTCACCGTGTCCCAGCCGCGCACCGGCATCTGCTTCGAAGCCTCGCCGTGCTTGCGCCTGAAGTACTCGGCCGTCCAGGCCGCCGGAGCCCGGCCGCTGGCGTTCAGCCCGTGCAGGCGCTCGCCGTCCCACAGGATGCAGAAGGCGTCCGAGCCCAGGCCGTTGCTGCAGGGCTCGACGATGGTCATGGCGGCCGCCGTGGCGATGGCGGCATCCACGGCATTCCCGCCCGCGGCCAGCATGCGCAGGCCCGCCTGTGCCGCCAACGGGTGGGAGGTGGCGACCGCGTTGCGCGCGAAGACGGGCACGCGGGCGCTGGCGTAGGGGCTGCGGTAGTCGAAGGTCGGTTCCATGGCGGGCAACGGGTGGAAGGCGGAAGAAACCGATTCTGGTGCGGCCACCACGACAGACTGTCGCGCCCAAGAAAAAGCCGGCCCCGCGGGGCCGGCTTTGCCAGTCAGGGAGCGCCCGAAGGCGCAGGCCCTCAATCCTCGTCCTGGAAGGCTTCCTCGCGCTTGGCCTTGATCGAGGGCAGCAGCACGATGGCGATCATGGCCACGGCGGCGAGCAGCAGGCCGGCCGACAGCGGCTTGGTGCCGAAGGTCGTCCAGTCGCCGCGCGACAGCAGCAGCGCGCGCCGCAGGTTCTCTTCCATCATCGGGCCCAGGATGAAGCCCAGCAGCAGCGGTGCGGGTTCGCAGCCCAGCTTGTAGAAGATGTAGCCCACCACGCAGAAGATGGCCGTCATGTAGACGTCGAAGGCGTTGTTGTTCAGCGTGAAGCTGCCGATGCAGCAGAACACCACGATGGCCGGGAACAGGAAGCGGTAGGGCACCGTCAGCAGCTTGATCCAGATGCCGATCAGCGGCAGGTTCAGGATCACCAGCATCAGGTTGCCGATCCACATCGAGGCGATCAGGCCCCAGAACAGCTGCGGGTTGCTGGTCATCACCTGCGGACCGGGCTGGATGCCCTTGATGGTCATCGCACCGACCATCAGCGCCATCACCGCGTTGGGCGGGATGCCGAGCGTCAGCATCGGGATGAACGAGGTCTGCGCACCGGCGTTGTTGGCCGATTCCGGACCCGCCACGCCGCGGATGTTGCCCTTGCCGAACGGCACTTCGCCGGGACGGCCACGGCTCTTCTTCTCGAGCGTGTAGGCCGCGAACGAGGCCAGCAGCGCGCCACCGCCGGGCAGCACGCCCAGGATGGAGCCCAGCGCCGTGCCGCGCAGCACGGCCGGGAAGGCGTCCTTCACGTCCTGCTTCGTCGGCAGCAGGCCCTTCACGTCCTTGGTGAACACCTCGCGGTGCTCGGCCGGGCGGCCCAGGTTGGCGACGATCTCGCCGAAGCCGAACACGCCCATCGCGATGACCACGAAGCCGATGCCGTCGGTGAGCTCAGGGATGTCGAAGCTGTAGCGCGGCACGCCGGAGATGACGTCGGTGTTGATCTGGCCCATCAGCAGGCCGAGGATGATCATCGCGATCGCCTTGACCAGCGA
>CBIHPZ010000750.1:0-2115 GCA_966211865.1 uncultured Aquabacterium sp. | reverse complement strand
TTCCACCCCGACCTGGTCGGCATCCAGGTGCGCGTGCTGCAGCGCCTGGGCTCCGAGCACGTGCTGGTCGTCTACGGCATGAACGGCATGGACGAGGTGTCGCTGTCCGGCGAGACCATGGTGGGCGAGCTGAAGAACGGCGAGGTGCTCGAGTACACCGTGCACCCCAGCGACTTCGGCCTGCCGGTCTACGACTCGCGCGTGCTGAGGGTGGCCAACAAGGAAGAGTCGGTGGCCTGCATCCAGCGTGCGCTGGCCAATGAAGACGGTCCCGTGCGCGACGTGGTGCTGCTGAACGCCGGTGCGGCGCTGTACGCGGCCGGCGTGGTGCCGGGCATCACCGAGGGCGTCAAGCGCGCTCGAGAGGCCGTGGCCTCGGGTGCCGCCAGCGCCAAGCTGGCCCAGTTCGTGGCGGTGACGAACAAGCTGCGCAGCAACTGACCGGCGATCGAACCATGTCCGACATCCTGCAGCGCATCGTTGCCGTCAAGCATGAAGAGATCGCCGCGGCGCGCGCCCGGCGCAGCCTGGCTTCCGTGCGCGAGGAAGCGGAAGCCCGGCGCGACACCCGAGGCTTCGCCGCCGCGCTGCGCGCGAAGGTCGAGGCCCGTCGCCCGGCAGTGATCGCCGAGATCAAGAAGGCCAGTCCGAGCAAGGGCGTCATCCGCGAGCATTTCGTGCCGGCCGAGATCGCCGACACCTATGCCCGCCATGGCGCGGCCTGCCTCAGCGTGCTGACGGACGAGCGCTTCTTCCAGGGTTCCGCCGCCTACCTGCAGCAGGCCCGCGCCGCCTGCGCGCTGCCGGTGCTGCGCAAGGACTTCATGGTCGACGAGTACCAGGTGGCCGAGGCGCGCGCGATGGGCGCCGACTGCATCCTGCTCATCGCCGCCTGCCTGGACGACGCGCTGATGGCCGACCTCGAAGCCTGCGCGCTGGCACACGGGATGGACGTCCTGGTCGAGGTGCACGACGGTGACGAACTGGACCGTGCGCTGCGCCTGAAGACGCCGCTGGTCGGCATCAACAACCGCAACCTGCGCACCTTCGAGGTCACGCTGGACACCACGCTGGCCTTGCTGCCTCGTGTGCCGGCGGACCGGTTGCTGGTCACCGAATCCGGCATCCTGGGCCCGGCCGACGTGCAGCGCATGCGCGATGCCGACGTGCATGCCTTCCTCGTCGGCGAGGCCTTCATGCGCGCGCCCGACCCCGGCGAGGCACTGGCGGCGCTGTTCAAGGCCTGAGGCCGCGCGCCGCATGAACGGCCTGGCCGAACCGTTGGCCGCGGTCCTTGACCGCGCGCCCGCCGACTGGCGCCCGGTGATCGAGCACTGGCGCGCCAGCGCTGACGGGCAGCGCCTGATCGCCTTCGTGGAATCCCGGCGGCAGGCCGGTGCCACGATCTACCCGGCGGCCGTGCTGCATGCGCTGGAGCGCACGCCGCGTGCGGCGGTGCGCGTCGTGATCCTGGGCCAGGACCCGTACCACGGGCCTGGGCAGGCCGAGGGCCTGTCCTTCTCCGTCCCGGCTGGCGTCACCCTGCCGCCGAGCCTGCGCAACATGCTGCAGGAGTTGTCGCGCGACCTTGGCATCCCGCGTCGGGCCAGCGGCCACCTGGGCGGCTGGGCCGACCAAGGCGTGCTGATGCTCAATACCACGCTGACAGTGGAGGATGGCCAGCCGGCCTCCCACGCCAAGCGCGGCTGGGAGGCGCTGACCGATGCCCTCGTCGAGGCGGTGGCCACCGACCCGGCCCCCAAGGTCTTCATGCTGTGGGGCGCCCATGCGCAAGCCAAGGCCGGGCTCATCGAGGCGGCGGGCGCGGGTCGGCATTGCGTCCTGAAGGCGAACCATCCCTCGCCCCTGTCCGCCCGGCGCCCTCCGGTGCCTTTCCTGGGCTGCGGCCACTTCGGGCAGGCGCGCGATTTCCTGGTGGCGCACCGGCCCGACACGCCGCCGCTGGACTGGTCGCGGTGAACCGGGCGGGGCGCGCGCGACGCGAGCAAGCGGGGACATTTGTTTGGTGCTCGCGAACTCTGCTATAGTCGCGGGCTCGCTGCGGAGGGGTGCCCGAGTGGCTAAAGGGGGCAGACTGTAAATCTGTTGGCTTAC
>CBIHPZ010000749.1:0-2140 GCA_966211865.1 uncultured Aquabacterium sp. | reverse complement strand
GGTCGGTGATGGGCGCGGCCTGCGCCTCGGCCATGCCCTGCGCCGCGCGCCAGGCCAGGTAGCGGGCACAGCGCTGGGTGTCTTCCAGCGTGTGGATGTGGCTGATGCGGCCCCAGCGCATGTGCATGCGCTGCATCACCACGTTGCGGTAGGGCCCGCCTTCGGCGTGCGGCACGCGGAACGCCAGCAGCGCGTGGATGCGCGTGTTCCAGGGCGGGCCGACCACGTCGACCGCCTCCACCTCGAACTGCAGGCCGGGGAAGAGCCGGTACAGCCGCTGCCACCAGGCCTGCATCGACGCCGCGCCGGTGCGCAGCCCGCCGATGGCCGAGTCGCCTTCGAAGCGGTAGGTGAAGCGCGGCGCCAGGCTGGCCAGCATCGGCGCCGTGTCGCCCCGGTTCAGCGCGGCGAAGACCCGGCGCAGCTTGGCTTCGACGATCAGGGCGTACATGCGGAGGGCTCCGAGATGGCTTGCATAATGCAAGCAATGTAGCCGACGAAGCTTTCATCAAGCAAGCCACATGGAACGCACCCCGCTCGCCGATTTCGCCTGCTCCATCGCCCGCACGCTCGACATCGTGGGCGAATGGTGGACCCTGCTGGTGCTGCGCGACCTGTTCCTGGGCGTCGAGCGGTTCGACGAGCTGCAGCGCGACCTGGGCCTGGCCAGCAACGTGCTGAGCGCGCGGCTGCGCAAGCTGGTGGCGGCGCAGGTGGTGGAACGCCTGCCGGTGCCGGAGGACGCTCGCGCTTCGCGTTATGTGCTCACGCCGCGCGGGCGCGACCTGTACCCGGTGCTGCTGTCGCTGATGGCCTGGGGCGACAAGTGGCTGGCCGGCCGCGCCGGGCCGCCGCTGGCGCTGCGCCACCGCGGCTGCGGCGCGGTGACGGCGGCGGTGCCGCACTGCTCGGTGTGCGGCGAGCCGCTGGCCCTGCACGACCTGGACTTCGGCCCCGGTCCCGGCGGCCGTGCCGGGCCGGGCACGGCGGTGGTGGCGCAGCGGCTGGTGGCGGCTGCGCGTTAGCACCTGCCAACGCCACGCCGCAGCCACCGTCGTGGCGTCGACAGGCCCGGGGTCGGCGCGCTGCCGTCGTGGTGCGTGTCGTGAACGCGCCGGACGTGATCAGCCCCTGGATGCCGGCTCGCGCGCGGTCGCCTGGGCATGCACCGGCCAGCGGACAATCCGCCATCCGTTCACCGCACGGGCATCCTGCCCCGCTTCCCCCATGACCCGACTGCACCATGCCCTCTGTGCCCTGACGCTGGCCGCCTGCGCCGCGGCCCCCGCCGGCGCCGCCAGCTCCGCCGCCTCGTCCGCGTCGGAAGGGCTGTCCACCTCGGTCGGCAGCCTGTCGACCTCGATCCAGAAGTCCAGCAACAGCTCGTCCAAGGCCACCGGCGTGGCCGCCGGGCGCTACCGCATCACCGACGTGGCCCAGGCCGACGAGCGGCCCGACCACTGGCGCGTCACCCTGCGCGGCCTGCCGGTGGAAGCCGGCGGCGCCACCGAGGCCGCCGGCGAGGAACTGGTGCTGCTGCTGCCGCGCCAGGCCGCCGAGCGTGGCCGGCTGGCCCGCGGCGAAGACGTGGTGGCCCGCACCCGGCCCTACGGCGTGGAGTTCGGCCGCGCCGACAGCGGCGAGGCCTTCTTCCTGGTGCTGCACGACGAATGGCAGCGCGAGCTGCCTTCGCATCCCGTCACGCTGTGATGCCGATGCGGCTGCTGCGCCGCGTGCTGGCCGGCTGCGCCGCGGCGCTGTGGGCCACCGCCGCACCCGCTGCAGCGCTGCGTTATTGCGACCGGCCCGCCGAGGCCAGCCCGGCCGAGCAGGACCGCCTGCTGCGCGTCGGTGCGCTGATCAAGGCCGAGCTGGAGGCGTCGGGCCAGCGGGTGGCGCTGATCGCCCGCTCCGGCCTCGACCTGCGCCGCTTCGGCGTGCGCTATTCGCATGCCGGCGTCAGCCTGAAGGCCAGCCCCAACACGCCCTGGTCGGTGCGGCAGCTGTACTACGCCTGCGACGAGCGGCGCCCGCGCCTGTTCGACCAGGGGCTGGCCGGCTTCCTGCTGGGGGTGGACGACCCGGCGCTGGGCTACATCTCGATCGTGCTGCTGCCCGCGGCCGAGAGCGACGCGCTGGA
>CBIHPZ010000748.1:0-2144 GCA_966211865.1 uncultured Aquabacterium sp. | reverse complement strand
GCCTGCTGCCGCTGCAGGCCCTGCTCCACGTCGGTGCCCACGGGAATGATGCGGCGCCCGCGGGCCAGGGCGTATTCACGCTCGACCAGCGTGGGCCCCAGGAACTCGCGCAGCGTCGGGCCGTGGCGCAGCAGCGGTGTGTCGAAGAGGAATTGCGCCACCTCGTGGAACCACACGCGGCGGCCGATGCGGGTGTACCAGCGCATGGCGTGGCGGTAATCGGCATCGCCTTTCCACAGCACGCGGGCCAGGGCACGGGGGCGCAATTGCATCGCCAATTCAATGCACTTGGACCACAGGAACACCCGCCACGGCGGCACGCCTTTCGCGGCCAAGACCTGGTGCTTGTAGTCCCAGCGCTTCGTGTCCGGCTGCACCACTCGGCGTTCGGCCACCGTCTCGTAGAACGGGGTCCAGCGGTGCGGCGTGGCGAAGAGCAGCTGGATCTGGTCGGGGTCGTAGCGCAGCAGGTGGCGCAGCGATTTCCAGTAGTCGCGGTCGTTCTCTTCCTTGAAGCCGATGACATAGGTCGCCATCGACACGATGCCGTGCTGGCGCATCAGGCGGATGGCCTCGGCGTCTTCGCTGGGCGTGGCGCCCTTCTTGATGTCGGCCAGCGTGGCCTCGTCGTAGCTCTCGATGCCGAGCAGGAAGCGGATGACGCCGGCGCGGCGGTACAGCGGCAGCAGGTCGGCGTCGCGCACGATGTCGCCGGCGCGGGTGGATCCCACCAGCAGCAGCGGCACGTTCTCTTCGACCAGCGCCTCGAGGAAGGCCTTCCAGGCCTTGCGCGATCCGGTGGGCAGCTCGTCGGCGAAGTTGACCAGCTCCACACCGTGTTCGCGGTGCAGCCAGGCCAGTTCCTTCGCCAGCTTCACCGGGTCGCGGTGACGCCAGCGCGTCCAGTAGCCGCGCTGGCCGCAGTAGTTGCACAGGTGCGGGCAGCCGCGCGAGAACTGCACCACGACCGCGCGCTTGCCGCCCCAGTAGGAATAGCGGCGCAGGTCCACCAGCTCCCAGCCGATGCGGTGCGCGTCCAGGTCGCGGATCATCTCGGCCGCCGGGGTGGCGTGCACCTGCGTGCCGTCCAGGTCCTGCTCGCGCCAGGCGATGCCGCGCACCTCGTGCAGCGGGCGGCCGCGGGCCAGCGCGTGCATCGCCAGCACCGTCGTCACCTCGCCCTCGCCGCGCACGATCAGGTCGATCTGCGGCGCCTCGCGCAGGATCTCGTCGAAATGGTAGGTGGGGTGCACGCCGCCGTAGACGGTGACGATGCCGGGCAGCGCGGCCTTCAGGCGCGTGCACAGGTCCAGCACCGTCTGGTGCGCGGAGCTGGAGCCGGAATGGCCCAGCATCACCACGTCGGGCTCGAAGCGGGCCACCTGGTGGACGATCTCTTGGGGTGATAGCGGGCCGAATTCGGCATCCACCAGGTGCACGGTGAAGCCGGCGTCCAGCAGCGGCCCGCCGACGGCCAGCAGGCCCAACGGCGGCAGGTGTTCGCGCGGGATGCGGCTGCCGATGGCCGTGTGCGGCGGGTTCAGCAGCACGATGCGCCGCAGCGCGCCGGCGCAGCGCTGTGGAAAGGGCAGGGAAGGCCGCTGGGGCCCGCCGGGAAGGATGGGAAAAGCGATCACGTCGGCCACGGGCCGCTCCTGTCGATGGCAAGGAGCGCCAGCATGGCGGCCGCCGGTGAAGGCGGTGGGAGAAGCGTGTGCGCTGCGGTGCGCGGCGTGTGAAGCCGCCGTGAAGTCGACCAGCGCAGGGGCCCGCGCAGGGGTCAGCGCAAGGTGGGCCGCCGGGCCGGCCGGGTGTTGGCCGCGGCCCTTCGCCGGCGCGGGCGGCGCTTCAGTTGGCGGTGGTGAATGTCAAAGCACCGAGAGCTTCAGCCCCACCCAGGCGACGATGATCACGGAGTTGATGGGCACGCTCATGACGCTGGGCAGGAAGAACAGCAGCGACAGTGGCGCGCCCAGCGCCCATTCCACCGCGCAGCCGATCGCCCAGCCGGCCACGCCGATGACGGCCCAGCGCTTCATGTAGGTCGGCAGCCAGCGCGCCATGGCGCGGTTGTGGCGCAGGTTGGCAGCGCGTTCCAGCAGGTCGCGCACGCCGGCGTCGCGGAACAGCCAGGCGAAGAAGAA
>CBIHPZ010000747.1:0-2182 GCA_966211865.1 uncultured Aquabacterium sp. | reverse complement strand
CGATGAAGTCGACGATGATGATGCCGCCCAGGTTGCGCAGCCGCAGCTGGCGCGCAATGGCGCCCGCCGCCTCGAGGTTGGTCTTGAAGATGGTGTCGTCGAAGTTGCGCGCGCCGACGAAGCCGCCGGTGTTGACGTCGATGGTCGTCAGCGCCTCGGTCTGGTCGATGATGAGGTAGCCGCCGGACTTCAGGTCGACCCGCCGCGCCAGCGCGCGCGCGATTTCTTCCTCGATGCCGAAGAGGTCGAAGATCGGCCGCTCGCCCTTGTAGTGCTCCAGCTTGGCCACCGAGCCGGGCGTGTAGGCGGCACCGAATTGCCGCAATGAGTCGAACTGCAGCCTGGAATCGATGCGGATCGACTGCGTGCCGTCGTTGGCCAGGTCGCGCAGCACGCGTTCGGCCAGGTTCAGGTCCTGGTGCAGCAAGGTGCCGGGCGGCTTGGCCAGCCCCTGGGCCTTGATGGTGGACCAGGCCTTGCGCAGGTAGGCGATGTCGTCGGCCAGTTCCTCGTCGGTGGCTTCCTCGGCGTTGGTGCGCAGGATGAAGCCGCCGGTGGGGCTGCCGTCCTTGGTCTCGGCCAGCAGCTGCATGCGGGCACGCAACGCTTCCCGCGCTTCCACCGAGCCGATCTTCTGCGAGATGCCGATGTGGTTGTCCTGCGGCAGGAAGACCAGCATGCGGCCGGCAATGGAGATCTGCGTGGACAGCCGCGCGCCCTTGGTGCCGATGGGGTCCTTGATGACCTGCACCATCAGCGTCTGGCCCTCGAACACCTGGCGCTCGATGGGCACGGGCACCGCCACGTCGCCGCGCGGCACGCCGTGGTGGCCGGCACCGTGCAGGTCGGCCACGTGCAGGAAGGCGGCGCGTTCCAGGCCCACGTCGATGAACGCGCTTTGCATGCCGGGCAGCACGCGCGCCACCTTGCCGAGGTAGACGTTGCCCACCAGGCCACGCTCCAGCGTGCGTTCGATGTGCAGTTCCTGGACCGCGCCGTTCTCGATGACGGCGACACGCGTTTCCTGCGGGGCCCAGTTGATCAGGATGTCGTGCATTCGCGCTTCTTTTTGGGGGGAGGCCGCGCGCAGCCGGAAGGTGGTCCTAGAAGCTCACGCGCGCTTGTCTCAACAGGCTCGCTGTCTCGTGAAGCGGCAAACCCATGATACCGGAGTGGCTCCCGTCGATGCGGCTGATCCAGGCCGCGAAAGCGCCCTGGATGGCATAGGCGCCGGCCTTGCCGAAGGGCTCGCCACCGGCCACATAACGGTCGATGTCAGCGGCCGGGATGGGCGCCACGTGCACGCGGGAATCGGACAGCGCGGACAGGGTGCGACGGCCGGTCCACAGCGCCACCGCCGTCAGCACGCGGTGCGTGCGGCCGGACAGCGCGGTCAGCATCGCCCGCGCCTCGGCCGCATCCGCCGGCTTGCCCAGGATGCGCCGGCCCAGTGCCACGGTGGTGTCCGAGGTCAGGATCGGCCGCGCGGGCAGCCCGCGGCGGCGTGCCCGCGCGCGTGCGGCCTGCAGCTTCAGCGCCGTCACCCGCTGAACGTAGGCGGCCGGCAGCTCGCCGTGCTGCACCTCTTCCAGGGCTTCGGCGTCCTCGTCCGCATCGGGCAGCAGCAGTTCGTGGGCGACGCCGAGCTGGTCGAGCAGCTGGCGGCGGCGCGGGCTTTGGGAGGCAAGGTAGATCGTGTCCGGCATCGGGCAGGGATTGAAATGGCGGTGGGGCGGCGGCCATGGCGTGCGGCCTGCAGCCCGCGGGGTCGGGCGGCGCGGGCGCGCTCAGTGTTGCGTGATCGGGGCGTCCTCGGCGCTGGCCAGCAGCAGGTCGATCTCGGCCAGCACCGGCTCCAGCGCCTGCAGGGTCTCGGCCAGCGGGCCCTCGGCCGCCGCCGCGTCGCCCCCCGCCAGGGCCTGGTGGAGCAGCACGGCGCGCCGGGCCAGCTCGTCGGCGCCGATGGTGGCGGCCAGTCCGCGCAGGTCGTGCACGCGGTGCTTCAACTCGGCCAGGCGGCCCTCGGCCAGTGCACTCGTCGCTTCCCGGCCGAAACCGCCCTTGGCGTCGCGGAAACCCCGCAGCAGGCGCCGGTACAGCGCGGGGTTGCCGACGCAGCGCGCCAGGCCGTCGGTGGTGTTCAGGGCGCTGGCGGCGGCGGGCGTTGGGGGAGGCGTTGCGG
>CBIHPZ010000746.1:0-2199 GCA_966211865.1 uncultured Aquabacterium sp. | reverse complement strand
GCCGTCTTCAACCTGGTCGACAACGCCATCCGCTACGCCGGCCGCGGCACGGAAGTGACGGTATCCGTGCGCCGCGAAGGCCCCAACGCCGTCGTCGAGGTCACCGACAACGGCCCCGGCCTGCCCGCCGACCAGCTGGAAGCCGTCTTCGGCCGCTTCGTGCGCGCCACCCACGAGGGCAGCGGCTGTGGCCTGGGACTGGCCATCGTGCGTGAGATCGCACAGCGCCACCGCGGCGACGTGACGCTGCACGCCAGCAGCCCCCACGGGCTGTGCGCCCGCCTGAAGCTCCCGCTGGCCGAATCTGTTCAAGATGTGAACGAAACCTTAACCTAGCATTAATACCTAGAGACTCTCATTAATGCTTTATGGAACATTAACGCTGCCTTGCGTTGATGTTCCGTGCGGCTGCGGCACGGCGGCGAGGCGACCACCAACAACGGAGACCTCGACCCCATGGATGCACGCACCTCCCTCCCCTCGCGACTCTCTCGCTTGGCCCGTCCGGCCACCCGGCTCGCCGCCCTGGCCCTGCTCGTCGGCGCCGGCAGCGCGCACGCGGTGGACTTCAGCGGCTACTTCCGCGCCGGCCCCGGCCTGACGTCGTCGGACACGTCACGTGCGTGTTATGGCCTGACCCGCGGCAGCGCCGGCCTGAAGTACCGCCTGGGCAACGAGTGCGACTTCTATGGCGAGTTCCAGCTGAGCCAGGGCTTCCAGAAGGAAGGCATCGACTACCGTGCCACCTTGATGGTGAGCCACTACAACCCGGCCACGCAGGACAACCCGGACAAGAGCTTCACCATCGACCAGATGTTTGCCGAGGCCAAGGGCTTCGACCTGGCGCCCAACGCCACCTTCTGGATCGGCAAGGCCCGCGGCCGCCGCGGCGACGTGCACATCGTCGACACCTTCTTCATCGAGATGGCCGGCGTGGGCGCGGGCTTCAAGGACCAGCCCGTGGGCCCCGGCAAGCTGGGCGTGGCGTACTACAAGACCGACAGCGACTACCCGCACCCGGGCAACCGCGTGAACGTCGAGTACGTGGACGTGCCCGCCAACCCCGATGGCAAGCTGAACTTCTTCTTCACCGCCACCAAGGGCGATTTCAAGGGCGGCAAGTCGGGCACCGGCTTCACCGTGCGGCATGACCAGGCCAAGCTCTTCGGCACCGGGCTGTCGAACACGCTGTGGGTTCAATTCGCCCAGGGCTCGGCGGGCCTGAATGCCAACTTCGGCGACCTGACCGCGGGCTCCAAGGCCAAGAGCTGGCGCATCGTCGAGAGCTTCAACGGCCAGAGCGGCCCGCTGGGCGGCCAGGCCATCTTCCTGATCGCCAGCGAGAAGGACAGCGCCGGCGTGAAGACCGATTCGGCCACCGTGGGCGGCCGCGCTTCCTACGCGCTGTCGAAGAACTTCAAGCTGGTGGGCGAGGCGGGCGTGTCGCAGTACAAGCCCGAGCGCGGCGAGACGGCCCGCCTGACGAAGGTGACCTTCGCGCCCACGCTGTCGGTGGGGCCGGATTTCTGGAGCCGCCCGGAATTCCGCGCCTACGTGACCCACGCGAAGTGGAACAAGGCCGCCGGCAACGTGACCGGCCAGGCCGCGCTGGCGAACAAGACCACCGGCACCAGCTATGGCGCCCAGGTGGAGTGGTGGTTCTGAGCATGGCCGGGCGCGCGCTGCGCGCCTAAGCTCAACCATGAACGTGACGAACCTGTTTCAAGGAGACGGACGAATGAAGACGAAGCAAACCCTGAGTGCCACCCTGGGAACGATCGCCGTGGCCTGCGGCGCGCTGCTGGCCGGCGCTTCCGCCCAGGCCGGCGAGATCGAGGTGCTGCACTGGTGGACCTCCGGCGGCGAAGCCAAGGCCGCTGCCGCGCTGAAGCTGACGCTGCAAAAGGGCGGCCACCGCTGGAAGGACTTCGCGGTCGCCGGCGGCGGCGGCGATTCGGCGATGACGGTGCTCAAGTCGCGCGTGGTCTCGGGCAATGCGCCCTCGGCCGCGCAGATCAAGGGCCCTTCGCTGCAGGAATGGGCGCGTGAAGGCGTGCTGGCCAACATCGACGAAGTGGCCAAGGCCGAGAAGTGGGACGAGCTGCTGCCCAAGGTCGTCTCCGACGGCATGAAGTACAAGGGCAACTACATCGCCGCGCCGGTCAACGTGCACCGCGTGAACTGGCTGTGGGCCAACCC
>CBIHPZ010000745.1:0-2202 GCA_966211865.1 uncultured Aquabacterium sp. | reverse complement strand
GCGCTGTCGCACTACACGGACTGGACCGTGGGCCACGTGCACTCCGGCGCGCTGGGCTGGGTGGGCCTGATCTCGATGGGCTCGCTGTACTACCTGATCCCGCGCCTGTTCGGCCAGAAGCAGATGTACAGCGTCAAGGCCATCGAGCTGCACTTCTGGATCGCCACGCTGGGCATCGTGCTGTACATCGCCGCGATGTGGATCGCCGGCGTCATGCAGGGCCTGATGTGGCGCGCGGTGAACCCCGACGGCACGCTGGTCTACAGCTTCGTCGAGAGCGTCAAGGCCACCTTCCCGTTCTACCTGATCCGGCTGATCGGCGGCCTGATGTACCTGGGCGGCATGGGCGTGATGTGCTGGAACGTGGTGATGACGGTGAAGGCCGGCCGCGCCGTGCCGGCGCCCATCCCGCGCCTGGTGGCCCACGCCGCGGCCTGACCTGGGAATAACGGAGAAAAGACATGGCTGCACACACGCAAGCCCAGCATGCCCCCAGCGGTCACGAGCGCATCGAGACCAGCAACTTCCTGATGATCGTGCTGATCCTGATCACCGTCGCCGTCGGCGGCCTGGTCGAGATCGTGCCGCTCTTCTTCCAGCGTTCCACCACGCAGCCGGCCGCGGGCCTGAAGCCCTACGACGCGCTGCAGCTGGTGGGCCGCGACATCTACGTGCGCGAGGGTTGCTACAACTGCCACTCGCAGATGATCCGCCCGCTGCATGCCGAGACGCTGCGCTACGGCCACTACTCCACGGCGGGCGAGTTCGTCTACGACCGGCCCTTCCAGTGGGGCAGCAAGCGCACGGGTCCGGACCTGCACCGCGTCGGCGGCAAGTACAGCGACGAATGGCACCGCCTGCACCTGCACAACCCGCGCGACCTGGTGCCCGAATCCAACATGCCGGCCTACCCCTGGCTGGAGACCGCCGCGGTCGATCCCGCTTCCGTCGCCCCGCGCATGCAGGCGCTGCAGAAGCTGGGCCATCCCTATACCGAAAAAGACGTGGCCGGTGCCGCTGAAGCGGTGAAGGGCAAGACCGAGCTGGACGCGCTGGTGGCATACCTGCAAGGCCTCGGCCTTCACGTCAAGTGAGCGGAGGAATGAACATGGACCTGAACTTCGTGCGCAGCGCCGTGACGCTGATCAGCCTGGCGATCTTCCTGGCGCTGATGGCCTGGACCTGGTGGCCGCGCCAGAAGCCGGCAATGGACGCTGCAGCGCTGCTGCCCTTCACGGGCGAAGCGGATGACGATGGAGCACGGCAATGAGTGATTTCTTCAACAACGGCTGGTCCGTCGGCATCGCCGTCGTCACCATCCTGAGCCTGGTCGCCTGCCTGGCGCTGCTCGCCATCGCGGCGCGCCGCCGGGTGATGGCGGGCGACAACACCACCGGCCACGTCTGGGACGAGGACCTGCGGGAGATGAACAACCCGCTGCCGCGCTGGTGGATGGTGCTGTTCGTGCTGACCGTGCTGTTCGCCGGCCTGTACCTGGCGCTGTACCCGGGCCTGGGCAGCATGAAGGGCAGCCTGGGCTGGAGCAGCGTCGACCAGCACGCGCGCGAACGCGCTGCCGCGCAGCAGAAGGCCGCGCCCATCTACGCGGCCTTTGCCGGCCAGGGCGCCGAGGCGCTGGCCGCCAACCCGCAGGCCATGGCCATCGGCGAGCGCCTGTTCGCGCAGAACTGCGCCGCCTGCCACGGTGCCGATGCGCGCGGCAGCACCGGCTTCCCGAACCTCACCGACAACGACTGGCTGTGGGGCGGCTCACCCGAGCTGATCGCGCAGACCATCGGCCAGGGCCGCCGCGGCATGATGCCGCCGATGGCCGCCGCCGTCGGTGGCCCGGAAGACGTGCGCAACGTCGCCAACTACGTGCTGAGCCTGTCGGGCAGCCCGCACAACTCGCTGGCCGCGCAGCTGGGCCGGTCCAAGTTCGCCGCCTGTGCCGCCTGCCACGGGCCGGAAGGCAAGGGCAACCCGGCACTGGGCGCCCCCAACCTCACCGACAACGTCTGGCTGCACGGCTGGGGCGAAGAGGCCATCGTGCGCATGATCACGCAGGGCAAGACCAACGTGATGCCGGCGCATGCCGAACGCTTCTCGCCCGAGCAGCTGAACGTGCTGGCGGCCTATGTGTGGGGCCTGTCGCGCACCAAGGCCGGCGGCACCGCGGCCGCGCAGCAGACCGCGCAGAAG
>CBIHPZ010000744.1:0-2203 GCA_966211865.1 uncultured Aquabacterium sp. | reverse complement strand
CGGCCGCCTCGTCATTCGGCTTGTGGCAGCTGAAGGCCTGCTGCATCACCGTGCCCATCAGCGTCTGGTACGTGGCGGCATGGAGGCGGTTCACCGACACCTGCATGTCAACCTTGTCGATCGCGAAATCATCGACCCGGCCCTTCGCGGACATCTTGTTGACGGCGGACCACAGGCCCTTGTCGAGCTTGGACTCCCCGGAGAACTGAAGGCCGTCGAACAGCACGTTGACGGGCTTGGCGTCGGCCTGCGGGGGCGTGAACGTGAAGGCCATCGATGCGACGGTGGCCGATGCCTTCGACGGCGCCATCAGCAGCGAGGCCCCGGCGCTGGGCAGCACCTCGCCTTGCATGGCCATCTTGCCGACGCGCACGCTGCCGGCCGGGCCGGCATTCACCGTCAGGCCCGGTGCCTCCAGCGTGTAGCTGCTGCCGGCGGCCAGGCCGCCCGACAGGTTCCCGCGCACCGTGGCGCGCAGGCCTTGCCACTCGATGTCGCCCTTGCCGGCTTCGGCGTACTTGAACGCCGGGCTCTGCAGGGTCGAGACGTACGTGCCACCAAAGGACAGCGCGGTGTGCACCGTCAACGCCGGCTGGTTGCCGAACACCTTGGCGAGCTGCGCCGCGACGTCGGGTGGCAGCACGAACTCGCTGTCGATGGTGGCCAGGCCGATGCCCTTGCCGCCCGGCAGCGGGCCGTGGCGCACCGTGTCGCGCCAGGTGATCTGCACCGGCTTGCGGGCCACGGCGGCGCGTGCATCGGCGCCTGCCGCGTCGGACGCGGCAGGCGCTGCGGCCGCGGCCGCGCTGACCGCATCGGCCGCGCAGCCGATGTCCAGCGTCACGGTGTGCACCGAGCTGAGCAGGCCCTTCGAGACGCTGTTCTCGACCACCTTGATGGCGGGGAAGGCCGCCAGTGCCTCGGCGGTCTGCTTCTGCAGCTCGCCCGCCACCTTGGCGCCGGACATGGCGCCGAATGCGAGGCCACCGCCCGCGACCACGGCGAGCGCAGCCGCGCCCACAGCCAACTTGTTCATCTGAGATCTCCCTCGTTGATTCGTGTCCCGGTGCGCCGAACGGCCCGGGTCGCCGCGCCCGCGGCGCACCGCCCTTGGGGTGCGCCTTGGCGGTGTCGCGCCGGCGAGCGCGGATTATCGAGAGGCCGTTTCCGCTGGCGGACTTGAAGCGTGGGATGGCAATCCAGGGCCCGATGTGCGAATGGCGGCCCAGTGCCGTGGGCAGGCAACCCGGCCCAGGCAGCGCAGGCGCCGGGGCCTCAGCCGCGCTCGAACTTGAACACCGCCACCGTGGCCAGCAGGTTCGGCAGGCGCCGCACCACCTCGCCGCGGTGCATGCCGAAGCTGTCCAGCACGCGCAGGCCATTCTTGTTGGCCAGCACCTCGAAGTCGGCGTGCGTGCCGACGCGGATGTTGGGCGTGTCGTACCACTGGTAGGGCAGCGTCTTGGTCACCGGCATGCGGCCGCGCAGCACCGAGAAGCGGTTCTGCCAGTGCGCGAAGTTCGGGAAGCTGACGATGCCGATGCGGCCCACGCGCGCCGTCTCGCGCAGCATCTTCTCGGTGTTGCGCAGGTGCTGCAGCGTGTCCAGCTGCAGCACCACGTCGAAGCTGGCGTCGTCGAACAGCGCCAGGCCTTCTTCCAGGTTCAGCTGGATCACGTCGACGCCGCGCCGCGCGCAGGCCAGCACGTTGTCGTCGGCGATCTCGATGCCGTAGCCGCTGCAGCCGCGCGTGGTCACCAGGTGGTGCAGCAGCGCGCCGTCGCCGCATCCCAGGTCCAGCACGCGCGAACCCGGCGGCACCAGGCTGCCGATGACTTCCAGGACGCTCTTTTCACTCATTAGCTCAGCTCCGCATCGATGCGCTGGAAGTAGGCCCGCAGCACGCCGTGGTAGCGCGGGTCTTCGAGCAGGAAGGCGTCGTGGCCGTGCGGGGCGTCGATCTCGGCGTAGCTCACGTTGATGCGGTTGTCCACCAGGGCCTTGACGATCTCGCGCGAGCGCTGCGGCGAGAAGCGCCAGTCGGTGGTGAAGCTGATGACGAGGAACTTCTTCTCGCGCGCGATGGCAAAGGCGCGCGACAGGTCGCCGCCGTGCGTCCGCGCGGGGTCGAAGTAGTCGAGCGCGCGGGTGATCAGCAGGTAGGTGTTGGCGTCGAAGTACTCGCTGAACTTGTCGCCCTGGT
>CBIHPZ010000743.1:0-2212 GCA_966211865.1 uncultured Aquabacterium sp. | reverse complement strand
GCCCGCGCCGCCAGCACCGCCGCCGCCACCTGTGCAAAGCCCACGCCGCGTTCCCCCGGGCACACGAAGCGCGGAAACACCGCCAGCTGCGGCAGGAAGCGGGCGATGTTGGCCACGCCCACCGACAGCGGGATGCGCTCGAACATCAGCTGGTCGTTGGTCGAATCGCCCACGAAGAGCCAGTCCGCCGGCTCGAAGGGCAGCCCCATCACCTGCTGCACCGCCCACTGCGCGGCCGTCCACTTGCTGTGGCTTCCTAACCAGCCATTGACGTGGATGGAGCTGACGGTGGCGGTGAGCCCGTGGCGCTGCATCACCGCCACCACCTGGGCGATCTGCGCTTCGTCCAGGTGATTGAACTCGCTGTGGTCGATGGCGATGTCGGTGAGGCGGCCGGCGCTGTCGGTGGCCAGGCGCGCGGCGGGCACCTCGGCCAGCACCGCGTCGGCGCAGGCCTGCAGGCGGCGGGCGTGCAGGTCGCGCGTCGGCGCGTCGGTGGCGAAATCGCGGCGCAGGCCGCCGGTCGCCTCATCGCGCCGCAGCATCACGCCGCCGTTCTCGGCCACGATGGCGGCCACGGCCCACGCCAGCGCGAAGGGCTCGCTCCAGCCGGCGGGCCGGCCGGTGATGGCGATGACCGGCACGCCGGCCGCGGCCAGGGCCTGCAGCGCGGCCAGCGCCTCGGGCTCGATCGCGCCGTCGCGGGTCAGCGTGTCGTCAATGTCGGTCAGCAGGCCGCGCAGCGCCCGCAGGCGCTCGCGCGGCAGTTCGGCCAGCGGGCGCAGGCGGCCGGTCGGTGGCGAAGCAACGGGCGGCTGGGGGGGCTGGCGCGTCATCCAGCCAGTCTCCCATGTGACCGATTGCGCGGACCCGCCATGCGCAGCGTCAAAACAACACAACATTGCTATCGATAAAAATGATAAATTTCTTTATCACCGAATCGGCGCTGGTTTGCGAGGTTGGCCGAGATGAACGTTCCCCCGATCACCGATGGCTGTTGGGCGCGCCTGGCGCAAAGCGATGACCAGGCCGTGCACACCTGCCACCTGCCCACGCAGTTGCTGCTGCAGCGCGTGGTTGCCAGCCGCGAAAGCACCACGGTGAAAGCGGCGCAGCTGTTCGCCTACTTCGCCCGCTGGTCCGATTCGCTGGGTCCGGAACTGGCACAGATCCGCGACATCTGACGCAGCGCGGCCAGGGCGCCGGCGTGCACTTGGCACGCCCGGCGCGGCGCCGGCACCGGGCGCACGTGCGTAGAATCCGCGCTTCGTTTCGAGGAGCGTTGCAAGGCCCCGACGTCAACTGCGCAGGAGCGCAGGAGCGGCCCCAGGCTCGAAACGGTTCACGTGCAACGGCGCTCACCCGCAGCTCGGTCGTGGGTGGGTCTTTCTTCCCCTTCATGGTCGCGCCCGCGGGCTCCCTTTTTATTCAAGGAGCTGAACCATGAATGCTGTCCTGAAGCCGTTGCACAACGACCAGTTCTCCATCGCCGACGCCTCGCTGGCCGACTGGGGCCGCAAGGAAATCACCATCGCCGAGAGCGAGATGCCCGCGCTGATGGCGATTCGCAAGGAATACGCCGCCAGCCAGCCGCTGAAGGGCGCGCGCATCACCGGCAGCCTGCACATGACGATCCAGACCGCCGTGCTGGTCGAGACGCTGCAGGCGCTGGGCGCTCAGGTGCGCTGGGCGTCCTGCAACATCTTCTCCACCCAGGACCACGCCGCCGCCGCGCTGGTGGCCACCGGCACCCCGGTGTTCGCGCACAAGGGCGAGACGCTGGCCGAGTACTGGGACTTCACGCACCGCATCTTCGACTTCGGACCCAAGGGCTCGGAAGGCGAAGGCCCGAACATGATCCTGGACGACGGTGGCGACGCCACGCTGCTGATGATCCTGGGCAAGAAGGCCGAGAAGGACCCGTCCGTCCTGAACGACCCGAAGAGCGAAGAGGAAACCTGCCTCTACGCCGCCATCAAGGCGAAGCTGGCCGAAGACCCGACCTGGTACACCCGCAAGGCCGCGCAGATCATCGGCGTGACCGAGGAAACCACCACCGGCGTGCACCGCCTGAAGGAGATGAGCGCGAAGGGCACGCTGCCCTTCCGCGCCATCAACGTCAACGACTCGGTCACCAAGAGCAAGTTCGACAACCTCTACGGCTGCCGCGAGTCGCTGGTGGACGGCATCAAGCGCGCCACCGACGTGATGA
>CBIHPZ010000742.1:0-2235 GCA_966211865.1 uncultured Aquabacterium sp. | reverse complement strand
TCCGCCCAGGCCCTCGGTCGCACTGCCCGCAACGCTGCACACGCCGGTTTCCGGCAGGTCCAGCTCCACGCGGTCGGCCGCCTCGGCATCGCCCGCGATCGCGGCCACCACCGAGCGCACCTGCTCGAACCCCGTCGCCATCAGGAAGGTGGGCGCGCGGCCATAACTCTTGACGCCCACGGTGTAGAAGCCCGGCTCCGGATGCGCCAGCTCGCGGTGGCCATGCGGGCGCACCGTGCCGCAGCTGTGCAGGTTGGGATCGATCAGCGGGCCCAGCGCCTCGGTCGATTCCAGCCAGGGGTCGAGCTTGACGCGCAATTCACCCGTTAGCGACAGGTCCGGCCGCTGGCCGGTGGCGCAGATGACCTGGTCGATGCCGGCCAGCTGCAGCGGCTGCCCGTGGGCATCCGTGCCGATCACGCGCAGCTGGCCGTCCTCCTGGCGCAGCTCGGCGATGCGCAGGCCGGCGATGAATTCCAGGCCACCGCTGTCGCGCAGGCGGCGCAGCGACGAGCCCAGTGCGCCGCGCGCCGGCAGCGCGTCCGCCGCGCCGCCGCCGAACACGCGCGTGAGCACCGGTGAACGCACCGACCACGCCAGGCGTGTGCCGGGCGCTTCCTCGGCCAGCTGCGCCAGCGCCAGCAGCGCGTTCGCCGCCGAGTGGCCGGCGCCCACCACCAGCGTCTTGCGGCCGGCGTAGCGCGCGCGCTGCGTGCCCAGCACGTCGGGAATGCCATAGGCGATGTGCGCCGCGGCGTCTCGTTCGCCGAGGGCCGGCAGGCCGCTGGCCCCCAGCGGGTTGGGGGTGCGCCAGGTGCCGGTGGCGTCGATGACCGCGCGGGCCCGCAGCTGAAGCGGGTGTCCGTCACGCTGCGCCTGGATGACGAACGCAGCCTGGTCGCGGCCGCTGCTCTTCACCTTGTCGAAGCCCTCGCGGGAGATCGCCACCACCTGCGTCCGCAGGTGCAGCACGTTGGCCACCGCGGGCAGCGCCGCGAAGGGTTGCAGCACCTGTTCCACCACCTCGCGCGCCAGCGGCAGCGCCTGTGGGTCGGGCATGGTCCAGCCGGTTCCTTCGAGCAGCCGGGCCATGGCCGCGTCGACGTTGTACCGCCACGGCGAGAAGAGGCGCACGTGCCCGTAGTCCAGCAGGTTCGCCCCCACCTGTTCGCCGGCTTCGAGGATGAAGAACGGCAGGCCTCGTTCGATCAGCTCGGCGGCCGCGGCCAGGCCCACCGGGCCCGCGCCGAGCACCGCGACGGGAAGCGCGTCGAGCGCGCCCGCCGCGGGCGCGTCCTGAAGCGGCAGCACCATGAACTCGGCACTGGCAGGGCACGCGCCCTGGAATTCGGCCGAGCGCTGCAGCGCCTGCGGCGCCTGGGCGCGGTCCGCCCGCTGGAATCCCCAACGCGCAAAGTAGGCGGCCGCGGTCGTCGTCAGCAGGTACAGCGACTTGAACGAGCGCCGGCGGGCCTCGCCGATCAGCAGTGCCAGCAGCTGCCGGCCGATGCCTTGGCGCTGCAGGCCGGGCGCCACGGCCACCGAGCGCAGCAGCGCGACGTCGCCATGGGCTTCCGCACCGGCGCAGCCGATCACCTCATGGCCGGACTCGGCCAGCACGAAGGTGGACAGGTGCTCGCGCGCGCCGGCCAGCGGCAGGCCGTTGGCCAGCAGCAGCGCTTCGATCGCCGGCCAGTCGGCGGGGGCCGCCTGGCGCAGGCGGAGGGCTTGGTTCATCGACATGGGATCAGTCCTTTCGAGGCCCTGTGGGCGTCAGATCAGAGCGTGGGTTCGTCAACAGCCGGAACAGGCGGCGCTCCGTGCGCGGCCCGCGTCAGCCCCTGGTGGCGCGCCGTCCTTGCGCGTCGATGACCGCCTCGCCGTCCTCCTTCGTGAACGCGCCCTGCTGCGGCGACGGCAGGATGTCCAGCACCAGTTCCGACGGCCGGCACAGGCGCGTGCCCAGCGGCGTCACGACGATCGGGCGGTTGATCAGCAGGGGGTGCTGCACCATCAGCTCCAGCAGCTGGTCGTCGGTCCACTTCGGGTCGTCCAGCCCCAGCTCGTCGTACGGCGTGCCCTTGCGGCGCAGCACCTCGCGCACGGGCACGCCCATCGCGGCCACCAGCGCGGCCAGCCGCTCCTTGGTGGGCGGCGTCTTCAGGTACTCGATGACCTCGGGTTCCGCGCCGCTGTTGCGGATCATCGCCAGCGTGTTGCGCGAGGTGCCGCAGG
>CBIHPZ010000741.1:0-2241 GCA_966211865.1 uncultured Aquabacterium sp. | reverse complement strand
TCCGTGTCCAGCGGCATCGCGTGGGCTGTCGTGCCCCGCGGCGCTTCGTGCTCGGGCTCAGCGCCCCCGCAGGCGCGACAGCCAGCCGCGCGAATCGGACAAGGGCGCATTGCCATCGGCCGGCGGATCGACGTCCATCGGGCGGGAGACGCCGAAGCCGGTGGTGTTGCGCGACCACTCGGTGGGGTGGGGGGCATGACCCGGAATCTGGGCGGAAGCTTCCAGCCGGTCGTACAGCTTCTTCACCTGGCGGTAGGTGCTGGCCAGCTCGGCCAGTTCGGTGCCGCGGCAGGCGTCGCACACCAGCAGCACGTCGCGTGCGTAGCGGGGCTGCTGCAGCATCTTCTCCACGTCGATGCCCTTTCCCAATTCCCGCATCAGGAAGAAGTGGATCTTGGTGGCGATCTGCAGGGGGCTCGGGCTGTGGGACACGATGAAGCTTTCTTTTTGCGGTGCAGCGATCGTGGGCGGGATTCTGATGTCCGGCCGACAATTCGCCACCCCCTCAAACAACAGGCTGAGGGCCTGTTTTTGCAAGCCCTTGTAACCTGACGGGCTTTTTGCCCTCCGTTTTCTTCTCGCAACGAGGCGTCTTCGATGTTTCCCTCCCATGTGACCCTGGTCGATGTCGGTCCGCGCGACGGCCTGCAGAACGAGAAACAACCGGTCGCCACCGAACACAAGGTGGAACTGGTTCGCCGCCTGCAGGCGGCAGGCCTGCGTGAAATCGAGGTCACCAGCTACGTCAGCCCCAAGTGGGTGCCGCAGATGGCCGACAACGCGCAGGTCATGGCCGCCATCCCGCGGCCCGCCGGCGTGCGCCATTCGGTGCTGGTGCCCAACATGATCGGCCTGCAGGCCGCGCTGGCCGGTGGTGACGCCACCCGGGCGGACGAGGTGGTGGTCTTCGGCGCCGCCAGCCAGGCGTTCAGCCAGCGCAACATCAACTGCTCGATCGAGGAAAGCATCGAGCGCTTCGCGCCGGTGGTGGCCGCCGCGCGCGAGGCGGGCCTGAAGGTGCGCTCGGCCATCTCCTGCGCGCTGGGCTGCCCCTACCAAGGTGACGTGAGCGCCGACGAGGTGGAGCACGTGGTCAGGCTGATGAAGCAGATCGGCGTGCAGCACTGCGGCATCGCCGACACCATCGGCGTCGGCACGCCGCGCAAGGTGCAGGCGGTGCTGGAACGGGCGCTGAAGCACTTCCCGATCCACGAGGTCAGCGGCCACTTCCACGACACCTACGGCCAGGCGCTGGCCAACATCTACGCCAGCCTGGAGGTGGGCCTGCACGTGTTCGACGCCAGCGTGGCCGGCCTGGGCGGCTGCCCGTATGCCAAGGGCGCCACCGGCAACGTGGCGACCGAAGACATCGTGTTCATGCTGAACGGCATGGGCATTGAGACCGGCATCGACCTCGATGCGCTGGTGCAGGCCGGCGGCTACATCTCCGACGTGCTGGGCCGCCCGCCCGTCTCGCGCGCGGGCAAGGCCTTGCTGATCAAGCAGGGCAGGACCTTCGCGGCCGCGCCGGGAGCCTGCCAATGAGCGCGGTGTTGAACGGTGGTGCCGCGCCGGCACAGGCCGCGGTCCCCGATGCGGCCGGCCAGCCGGGCGGCGCCGCGGTGCCTGCCGCGGAGCGGCCGGAGGGCTTCCGGCGTGTCGCGCAGGCGCTGAGCGAACGCGGCCACCCGCACGCGCCGCTGTGGCTGGAGGTGTCCGCGCGCACCTGCGCCGAAGCGGCCGAGGCGCTGGGCGTGGCCGTGGGCCAGATCGCCAAGAGCGTCATCTTTCGCCGCCGCGCCGACGAGGTGGCCGTGCTGGTGGTCACTTCGGGTGACAGGCGGGTGGACGAGAAGAAGGTGGCGGCGCAGGTCGGGCCCATCGGCCGCGCCGATGCGGACTTCGTCAAGGCGCGCACCGGCTTCTCGATCGGCGGCGTGTCGCCGGTGGCCCATGCCAACCCGCCGGTGGTGCTGGTCGACCGCGACCTGTTCCGCTTCGAGGAGATCTGGGCCGCGGCCGGGCACCCCAACGGCGTCTTCAAGCTGGCGCCCGCCGAGCTGCTGGCCCTGACCGGCGCGCCGGCCGCCGACGTGGTGGTGGCCTGACGTCCATGACCAGCGACACCGGCGTCAAGAGCCCCTGCATCAACGTGTGCCGCATGCACGCCGGCACCGGCTGGTGCGAGGGCTGCCTGCGCACCATCGACGAGATCGCCGCCTGGGGCGCGCTGGACGATCG
>CBIHPZ010000740.1:0-2252 GCA_966211865.1 uncultured Aquabacterium sp. | reverse complement strand
GATCAAGAAGGGCCGCCAACGAGCGGCGTCAAGGGGTCACCAAGAGGGCTCAGGCGGCCGTGAAGCGCCCATCACTTCGGTTTTCCAGAACTGTCCGAAGCGGAAATTCGACTTTACGCGAAGCACGACGATCGGTAACTTTCGCGTTTTCCCGCCGTGGCGCCGTTCTTGCCGGCCCCGGCTTCCTGAACGACCTTTCCACCCCACCGGTGCCCGCCATGGAATTCCTGTTCGACCCCAACATCTGGATCGCCTTCGCGATGCTCACCGCCCTCGAGATCGTGCTCGGGGTGGACAACATCATCTTCATCTCCATCCTGGTGGGCCGCCTGCCGGCGGAGCAGCGCAACAACGCGCGCCGCCTGGGCCTGGGCTTCGCGATGCTCACGCGCCTGTTGCTGCTGTTCTCGCTGACCTGGGTGATGGGCCTGAAGGCCGACCTCTTCACCGTGGCCGGCATGGGCATCAGCGGCCGTGACCTGGTGCTGCTGGGCGGTGGCCTGTTCCTGCTGTGGAAGGCCTCGCACGAGATCTTCGTGGAGGTGGAAGCGCGCGAGCAGAAGGGCCCGGACGGCGACGCCTCGCCCGCGGCCGTGGCCAATGCGCGCCGCATGATGTTCTGGAGCATCATCGGCCAGATCGCCGTCATCGACATCGTGTTCTCGCTCGACTCGGTGATCACCGCCGTCGGCATGGTCGACCAGCTGGGCGTGATGGTGGCCGCCGTGATCGCCGCCGTGGGCGTGATGATGTTCGCGGCCCGCCCGATCGGCGAGTTCGTCGACCGCCACCCGTCGGTGAAGGTGCTGGCGCTGGCCTTCCTGGTGATGGTGGGCATGGCCCTGACCGCCGAGGCGCTGGACCAGCACGTGCCCAAGGGCTACATCTACGCCGCGATGGCCTTCTCGCTGATCGTCGAGGCGCTGAACATCCGCGGCCGTGCCAAGCGCAAGGCCCTGGCCGCGGCCGAGCAGCAAGAGCCCGCCCCCACCCCCGCTACGGGAAGCTGAACGCGGTGTTCAGCGTGCTGCCGGGCGCCGGCAGCAGCGGCCCGGCCGTCTTCTGCGCCGTGCCGGAGCGGGCCGCCAGCGTGTAGCGCCCGGCGGCCCCGGTGTCCGCCTTGAAGCTCAGGGCGCCCGAGGGCACGTAGGGCGCCACCAGCGGCGCGGCGGTGGGCACCACCAGGCTGTAGCCGCCGCCGCTGCCCGCCACCGGCTGGCCGGCCACCTGCACCGTGGCGCCCTCGCCCAGCGCCTGCAGCGCCTGCACCGTGGCCACCACCGGCGTGCTGCCGGTGCTCACCGTGCCAGCCAGCGTGGCGGTGGCTGACGCCGGCGCGCTGAGCGCCTGGCCGCTGAGCGGCAGCAGGGTGGATTCGATGACCGGAACGCCGCTCACCACCATCGTCGTGCGGCCGGGCGCGGTGAAGACCAGCTGGTAGTTGCCCACCGCCACGGGCGACAGCACGAACGCGCCGCTGCTGTCCGGCACCGCCGATTTCACGATGCGCCCGCCCTGCTGCAGCGACACCAGGGTCTGCGGGCCCGCCAGCGCGGCGTCGATGCGGCCCTGCACGCCCGAGGTGACCAGCGGCATGCCGTGCAACACCGGCTTCAGGATGCTGTTGCCGGAATTGCCGGCGCGCACGACGGATTCGCAGGCATCGAAATCGACCACGAAATCGGCCTGCCGGTTGGCGGCCACGTCGATGGCCACCGGCAGCTTCAGGCCGCTTTGCTGCGCGCTGGGCGTGGACAGCGCCGTCTCCGCCGCACCGGTGGGCTTCACCGCATTGGCCAGCGGATTGGCGCTGGAGTTCTCCGCCAGCACCAGGCGCAGCTGCGTATAGCGGCCGGCGGGCAGCGTGGTGCGGCCCAGTTCGGTCAGCAGGCCGTTGCCCAAGGTCAGCAGGTCGATGCGGCGCGCCGGGTCCAGCGTGATCTCGCGCCAGCCGCTGGCCGCATCGGCGGCACCGGCGTCCTGGTGCACGCGCACCTGCTGCACCGTGACGAAGACGTTGTCGTAGCCGCAGGCGGGCGCATCGGTCAGCAACACCCGCAATGTTCCGTTGCCGTTGCCGAATGGGGGCTCGACGGGATTGGGGTTGCCCGTGTCGCTGCCGCCGCCGCCGCAGGCGGCCAGCCCGGCGGCGATGCCCAGCGCCATGGCCATGGCCCGGGCCCCGTGGCGGTGGGCGCCGGGTGCGGGCGGGCGGGAAGTGGGTCCGCGCATGATCGGCTCCTGCCGCGTGA
>CBIHPZ010000739.1:0-2258 GCA_966211865.1 uncultured Aquabacterium sp. | reverse complement strand
CGTCGAGAACCCGGACGTGCGCCGGGTCTACCTCGGCGAGCACTTCCGGATGTAAAGCGAGCGGCCCCCCATGAAGCCCTCGTTGCAGGTCCGCCTGTCGCAGCACCTGGCGCTGACGCCGCAGCTGCAGCAGTCCATCCGCCTGTTGCAGCTGTCCACGCTGGAGCTGCACCAGGAAATCGAGCAGATGCTCGAGCAGAACCCCTTCCTCGAGGTCGAGGGCGACCAGGCGCCGATGGAGTTCGGGCTGGAGCGCGTCAGCGCGCCCGAGAAGGCGGCCGACTCCGCGGTGGACCGCCCCGGCGAACGCGACGACTTCAGCGGCGAGGCCGTGGGCTCGGACAGCAGCGGCGGCGACGAACCCGCCGGCGTCGACAGCGCCGAGTTCGGCCTGACCAGCCGCGAGGACTGGGACAACGGCACCGAAGGCGACGATTTCGACGGCATCCGCGAGATGCCCTCGGCCACGCCCGGGTCGGGCAGCGGCGACGACGACTTCGAACCCATCGAATCCGCCGACGCCGGCCCCACGCTGCAGGACCACCTGCGCCGCCAGCTGCTGGGCATGCGCCTGTCGCCCGAGGACGCGGCGGCGGTGATGGTGCTGATCGAATCGCTGGACGACGACGGCTACCTGGCGGACACGCTGGAAGACATCGCCACCCGCCTGACCGGCGAAGGCGACGAGTTCGCCGAGGCGCGCGAAGAACTGCTGGAACGCTTGCGCTGCGCGCTGAAGTGGCTGCAGAGCCTGGAGCCCGCCGGCGTGGGCGCGGCGAACCTGGCCGAATGCCTGGTGCTGCAGCTGAAGCAGCAGCCGCGCTGCGAGGCGCAGGCCATCGCCATCATCATCTGCAAGAAGCACCTGGACCTGCTGGCCAAGCGCGACGCCAAGAAGCTGATGGCGCTGACCGGCGCCGACGAGGTGCTGCTGCGCGAGGCACAGGCGCTGATCGTGGCCTGCGAGCCCAAGCCGGGCCGGCCCTTCGCACGGGCCGAGGCCAACATCATCGTGCCCGACGTCATCGTGCAGAAGTCCGGCCGGGGATGGAAGGTGTCCTTGAACCCGGACGTGATGCCCAAGCTGCGCATCAACGACCTGTACGCGCAGGCCATCCGCGGCCAGCGCAACGGCAGCGGCGCGGGGCTGTCGGCGCGGCTGCAGGAAGCGCGCTGGTTCATGAAGAACATCCTGCAGCGCTTCGACACCATCCTGCGCGTGAGCCAGGCCATCGTCGAGCGGCAGAAGAACTTCTTCACCCACGGCGAGATCGCGATGAAGCCGCTGGTGCTGCGCGAGATCGCCGATGAACTCGGCCTGCACGAGTCGACCATCTCGCGCGTGACCACCGCGAAGTACATGAACACGCCCTACGGCACCTTCGAGCTGAAGTACTTCTTCGGCTCGTCGCTGAACACCGAGGCCGGCGGCAATGCCTCCAGCACCGCGGTGCGGGCGCTGATCAAGCAGCTGGTGGGCTCGGAAGACCCGGCCAAGCCGCTGTCGGACAACCAGCTCTCGGACATGCTGGCCGAGCAGGGCATCCAGGTGGCGCGGCGCACGGTCGCCAAGTACCGCGAAGCGCTGAAGATCGCGCCGGCCAACCTGCGCAAGGCGCTGTAGACCGGCGCACGCGCGCGGCCATCGCACGCCGCGTCGGCAAGGCCTTCGGCAGGCCGAGGGCTGCATGGCGCAGGCCGGGCCGCCGGTCGCACGGCGACGTGCATGGCGCACACCTTGCCGGAACGCGGGACTGCGCCGGGGCGCTTGCGGGCCGGCAAGGCAGGGAAGGAGGGCGCGCAGGGCGATGAACCCGGCTCACCGCCGGTTCGAGTTGAGGCCTGACCGACAATCCCGCCATGCCCGCCCGTCCCGAGATCGCTGCCCTGCCCGCCCTGTTCCTGCCCTGCGGCCAAGGCGTCGAACCGCTGCTGGCGGCCGAACTTCAGCGCCTGCCGTCCATGGCCCAAGCGCGCATCGAACCCTGGCGCGGCGGCGTGGTGGTGCACACGCGCGAGGTGGCCGAGGTGGCGCCGCTGGCGATGCAGTGCAACCTGCACAGCCGCCTGGCGCAGCGCGTGCTGTGGCCGCTGGCCCACGGCCCCTACCGCAGCGAGCACGACCTGTACGCGCTCGCCCGCGGCATCGACTGGACGACCTGGATCACGCCGCAGGAAACGCTGAAGGTCGACGTCACCGCCACGCGCTCGCCGCTGCAGAGCCTGAACTTCGCGGCGCTGCGCATCAAGGACGCGGT
>CBIHPZ010000738.1:0-2284 GCA_966211865.1 uncultured Aquabacterium sp. | reverse complement strand
CCCATCCGCGAACGTGTCGAGCGCGTGCGCGAAGCGCTGGCCAAGCACGGTGCCTTCGCGCTGCTGATGCCCTCGGCCGACCCGCACCTGTCGGAGTACCTGCCGGGCCGCTGGCAGGGGCGCGAGTGGCTCTCGGGCTTCACCGGGTCCATGGGCACGCTGGTCATCACGCGCGACGCGGCGGCCCTGTTCGCCGACGGCCGCTACTGGGTGCAGGCCGAGGCGCAATTGCAGGGCAGCGGCATCGGCCTGCAGAAGATCCCCACCGCGGCCGCCACGCACCACATCGAATGGCTGGCACGCTCGGTGCCGCGCGGCGGCACGGTGGTGGTGGATGGCCAGGTGCTGGGCCTGGCCGCGGCGCAGCAGCTGCGCGCCGGCCTGGAAGCCGCCGGCATCACCCTGCGCACCGACCTGGACCTGCTGGCCGAGGTCTGGCCCGACCGCCCCGCCCTGCCCACCGCCGCCGTCTACGCGCATGAAGCGCCGCAGGCGCCCGAGCCGCGCGCGCAGCGCCTGGCCCGCGTGCGCGAAGCCATGGCGCGCCACGGCGCCACCCACCACTTCGTCTCCACCGTCGACGACATCGCCTGGATCACCAACCTGCGCGGCGCCGACGTCGAATACAACCCGGTCTTCCTCGCCCACCTGCTGATCGACAACACCGGCGCCACGCTCTTCGTCGGCGGCAACAAGGTGCCGGCGGCGCTGGCGGCGCAACTGCAGGCCGAAGGCCTGAAGCTGGCCGACTACGCGCAGGCCGCGCCCGCACTGGCCGCGCTGCCTCCGGACAGCACGCTGCTGGTGGACCCGCGCCGCATCACGCTGGGCTTCCGCCAGCAGGTGCCGGCCGGCGTGCGGGTGATCGAGGCCATCAACCCCAGCACGCTCTTCAAGAGCCGCAAGGGCGCCACCGAGGCACGCTTCATCCGCGAGGCGATGGAGGAAGACGGCGCGGCGATGTGCGCCTTCTATGCCGCATTTGAAGCGGCCATGGCCCGCGGCGAGCGCTGGAGCGAACTGACCATCGACGAGAAGCTCTCGGCCGAGCGCGCCAAGCGCCCGGGCTTCGTGGGCCTGAGCTTCTCCACCATCGCCGGCTTCAATGCCAACGGCGCGCTGCCGCACTACCGCGCGCTGCCCGAGTCCTACGCCTGGCTGGACGGCGACGGCCTGCTGCTGATCGATTCCGGCGGCCAGTACACCGGCGGCACCACCGACATCACCCGCGTCTGGCCCATCGGCCAGGTGAATGCCGCGCAGAAGCGCGACTACACGCTGGTGCTGAAGGCGATGATCGCCCTGTCGGTGCTGCGCTTCCCGCGCGGCACCTTGAGCCCCATGCTGGACGCCATCGCCCGCGCGCCGCTGTGGGCCGAGGGGCTGGACTACGGCCATGGCACCGGTCACGGCGTGGGCTATTTCCTGAACGTGCACGAGGGCCCGCAGAGCATCAGCAAGGCCGTGCCCGAGGCCACCATGGCGATGGAGCCCGGCATGATCACCTCGAACGAACCAGGGCTGTACCGCAATGGCCAGTGGGGCGTGCGCATCGAAAACCTGGTGATGAACGTGGCGGCCCTGACGCCTGAAGGCAACAGCTTCGGCGAATTCCTCGAGTTCGAGACCCTGACGCTCTGTCCCATCGACACCCGCTGCATCGACAAGACCCTGATGCGGGCAGAGGAAATCGCGTGGCTGAACCGCTACCACGCCACGGTGCGCGAGCGCCTGACGCCCAAGGTGAGCGGCGACGCCCTGGCCTGGCTCACCGAGCGCACGGCGCCGATCTGATGGCGCGGCCCGCTGCGGGCCTTGTCACTTTTCATCCTGCAGGTCAAGCCGCGCAAACCAGACGCGGTGCGGTGTTGCGCCTGGCCGAAACTCGCACGGTCCGGTTTCACCGAAGCCGTCGTGCGCAGTTCCCAACATGGCGGCCGCTTGCTCAAGCGACATGCGCCTGCCCGCCCTTGCGGCCCGACCCCCCCACTGCATTCACGCCTGCGCGGCGCGGGTTGAGCCGTTACTGATCGGCTGCCGGCCCTGCCGCCGGCCTCAGCCTGGCGCCGCTGCGCGGAGCCTTTCACTGGCCGCGCCATTCGCGTGCTACTTCGCATCAACCATGCTGGAAAGCCGGCCATGGCAGCAGTCCCATGCCCGGCGCAGCGCCACCGGAACAGCAGCCGCTCGCCGGCGCAGGTTCCTCCCAGGGAGACATCACCATGACTGACTCGCTCGCGGCCACCAGCCGCAACAACGTCGCGTTCATCTTCGATTCGCTGGC
>CBIHPZ010000737.1:0-2288 GCA_966211865.1 uncultured Aquabacterium sp. | reverse complement strand
GACATCGCCCGCATGGCGCGCGACATGCTGGGCGGCAACGGCATCTCGGACGAGTTCGGCGTGGCGCGCCACCTGGTGAACCTGGAGGTGGTGAACACCTACGAGGGCACGCACGACGTGCATGCGCTGATCCTCGGCCGGGCCATCACCGGCATCGCTGCTTTCAGCTGAAATGAGCGGCCACGATCCTCGCCTCGCGCTGCTGGAGGGCATCAAGGTCCTCGACCTGTCGCGCGTGCTCGCCGGCCCCTGGGCCGGCCAGCTGCTGGCCGACTATGGCGCCGACGTGATCAAGGTGGAACGCCCCGAGGCCGGCGACGACACCCGCGGCTGGGGCCCACCCTGGTGGGGCGAGGGCGATCAACGCGCTGCCGCCTACTACCTCAGCGCCAACCGCGGCAAGCGCTCCATCGCCATCGACATCGCCTCGCCCGAAGGCATCGCGCTGGTGAAGCAGCTGGCCGTGGAAGCCGACGTGCTGATCGAGAACTACAAGGTCGGCCAGCTGGCGAAGTACGGGCTGGACTACGCGAGCTTGTCGGCACTGAACCCGAAGCTGATCTACTGCTCGGTCACCGGCTACGGCCAGGACGGGCCTTACGCCCAGGCGGCGGGTTATGACTTCGCGATCCAGGCCACCGGCGGCCTGATGAGCGTGACCGGCGAGAAGCACGGCACCCCCGGCAGCGAGCCGCAGAAGGTGGGCGTGGCGGTGTCGGACCTGTTCACCGGCCTGTACTCGGTCACCGCCATCCTGGCCGCGTACATCGAGCGTTTGCGCACCGGCCGCGGCCGCCACATCGACGCCGCGCTGCTGGACGTGCAGGTGGCCATGCTGGCCAACCAGGCCAGCAACTACATGGTCAGCGGCAAGACGCCGCAGCGCATGGGCAACGCGCACGTCAACATCGTGCCCTACCAGGTCTTCGCGACGAAGGACGGGCACATCGTGGTCGCGGTGGGCAACGACGGCCAGTTCCAGCGCTTCTGCGCCCTGGCCGGCGACGCCGCGCTGGCGCAGGACCCGCGCTACGCCACCAACCCCGCGCGCGTCGAGCGCCGCGACGAGCTGGTGCCCATCCTCGCCGCGTGGATGCTGAAGCGCACCACCGCCGAGTGGACCGCGCTGTTCGAGCCCAATGCCGTGCCCTGCGCGCCCATCCTGGACCTGCCGGGCGTGTTCCAGCACCCGCAGGTGGTCTCGCGCGGCATGCGCATCGAAGGCGTCAACGGCGTGCCGATGGTGGCTTCGCCGATGCGCTTCGACGGCCAGCGCGCCATCAGCGAACTGCCGCCGCCCCGGTTGGACGAGCACGGCGACGCGGTGCGGCAGGCGCTGGCCCGCGGCGCCGGCTGGCCGGCGCGCTCGGCCACTGACGCAGACGGCGATCCGGCGTAATACGCCGCAGCTTCCCGCAGGGGCATCACGGGCACAGGACGCGCCGCATGGCGCAGATTTTTACAATCGGCGCGGTGCACGCCCCCCTCGCCTCGCTTTCCGCGCTGAACGCCGACCTCCACAGCCATTCCAGCTTTTCCGATGGCACCCTGAGCCCGGAAGCCCTCGCCGCCCGCGCCCGCGCGCAAGGCGTGGAACTGTGGGCCCTGACCGACCACGACGAACTGGGCGGCCAGGCGCGTGCGGCCGAAGCCGCCCGCCGCGAAGGCCTGCGCTGGCTGGGCGGCGTCGAGATCTCGGTGACCTTCGCGGGGGAGACGGTGCACATCGTCGGCCTGGGCATCGACCCGGCGAATGCGGAACTGCTGGATGGACTGGCCCGCGTGCGCCACGGCCGCCTGCAACGCGCACGGGACATGGCCGATGGCCTGGCCAAGGCCGGCATCCCCGGCGCCTATGAAGGTGCGCTGGACTACGTGACCAACCCCGACCTGGTCTCGCGCACCCACTTCGCGCGCTGGCTGGTCGACACCGGCGTCTGCCGCGACAACGGCGAGGTCTTCCGGCGCTACCTCACCAGCGGCAAGCCCGGCTATGTGCCGCACCGCTGGGCGGGCCTCGGCGAAGCGGTGCGCTGGATCACCGGCGCCGGCGGCGCGGCCGTCATCGCGCACCCGGGGCGCTACAAGTTCACGCCGACCGAGGAGTACGCGCTGTTCTCCGAATTCAAGGCCCACGGCGGCGAGGGCGTGGAGGTGCAGACCGGCAGCCACGGCATCGCCGATGCCGCCAAGTACGCCGACATGGCGCTGGAATTCGGCCTGGCCGCCTCGCGCGGCAGCGATTTCCATTCACCCGAGGAAAGCCGCACCGACCTGGGCACCCTGCC
>CBIHPZ010000736.1:0-2292 GCA_966211865.1 uncultured Aquabacterium sp. | reverse complement strand
CATCCAGTCGCTGCCGTACATGGACCGTCTCGACTACGTGTCGATGATGTGCAACGAGCATGCGTACTGCCTGGCGATCGAGAAGCTGATGGGCATCCAGGTGCCCATCCGCGCCCAGTACATCCGCGTGATGTTCGCGGAGATCACGCGCTTGCTGAACCACCTGCTCTGGCTCGGCTGCCACGGTCTCGACTGCGGCGCGATGAACATCGTCATCTACTGCTTCCGCGAGCGGGAAGACCTGTTCGACATGTACGAGGCGGTGTCCGGCGCGCGCATGCACGCGGCCTACTTCCGCCCGGGCGGCGTCTACCGCGACCTGCCGGATTCAATGCCGCAGTACAAGGTCAGCAAGATCAAGAACGAGCGCGCCATCAAGGCGCTGAACGCGAACCGCCAGGGCTCGCTGCTCGACTTCATCGAGGACTTCACCAACCGCTTCCCGGCGCTGGTGGACGAGTACGAAACGCTGCTGACCGACAACCGCATCTGGAAGCAGCGCACGGTCGGCATCGGCGTCGTCAGCGCCGAGCGCGCGAAGAACCTGGGCTTCACCGGCGCCATGCTGCGCGGCTCGGGCGTCGCGTGGGACCTGCGCAAGACGCAGCCCTACGACGTCTACGACAAGATGGACTTCGACGTGCCGGTCGGCGTCAACGGCGACACCTACGACCGCTACCTGGTGCGCGTCGAGGAAATGCGCCAGTCGAACCGCATCATCCAGCAGTGCGTGAAGTGGCTGCGTGCCAACCCCGGGCCGGTGATCATCGACAACCACAAGGTGGCGCCGCCTCCGCGCGTGGACATGAAGTCCAACATGGAAGAGCTGATCCACCACTTCAAGCTCTTCACCGAAGGCTTCCGCGTGCCCGAGGGCGAGGCCTACGCCGCCGTCGAGCACCCGAAGGGCGAGTTCGGCATCTACATCGTCAGCGACGGCGCCAACAAGCCCTATCGCCTGAAGATCCGCGCCCCCGGCTTCCCGCACCTGGCTGCGCTGGACGAGCTGTCGCGCGGCCACATGATCGCGGACGCGGTGGCCATCATCGGCACCATGGACATCGTCTTCGGCGAGATCGATCGATGACTTTCACTCTCTCTGACGCCACCAAGGCGCGCTTCGACCGCGAGGTCGCGAAATACCCTGCGGAGCAGAAGCAGTCCGCCGTGATGGCCTGCCTGTCCATCGTGCAGCAGGAGCAGGGCTGGATCTCCGGCGAGGCGGAAGAAGCCATCGCCGCGCACCTCGGCATGCCGCCGATCGCGGTGCGCGAGGTGACCACCTTCTACAACATGTACAACCAGCAGCCGGTGGGGCAGTTCAAGCTCAACGTCTGCACCAACCTGCCGTGCCAGCTGCGTGATGGCGAAAAGGCCTTGGCCCACGTGTGCCACCGCCTGGGCGTGGAAGAGGGGGGCACGACGCCGGACGGCCTCTTCACCGTGCAGAAGAGCGAATGCCTGGGCGCCTGCGCCGATGCGCCGGTGCTGCTGGTGAACGACCGCCAGATGGTCAGCTTCATGAGCAACGATCGGCTCGACGAGCTGATCGACACGCTGAAGGCGAACGCGCGATGAGGCAGCCGATGGTCGACCTGTCGAAGTTCCAGGCCAAGGGCCTGGAAACCTGTTTCCACGACCGCCACATCGGCGCGCAGATCTATGCCGGCCTGGACGGCAGCAACTGGCGCCTCAAGGACTACGAGTCACGTGGGGGTTATCAGGCCCTGCGCAAGATCCTGGCGGCCGAAGGGGGCATGACCGCCGATCAAGTGATCGCCGAGGTGAAGAACTCCGGCCTGCGGGGCCGTGGTGGCGCGGGCTTCCCCACCGGCCTGAAGTGGAGCTTCATGCCCCGCGCGCTGCCGGTCCAGAAGTACCTGGTCTGCAATTCCGACGAAGGCGAGCCGGGCACCTGCAAGGACCGCGACATCCTCGCGTTCAACCCGCACATCGTCATCGAAGGCATGATCATCGCGGCCTACGCGATGGGCATCAGCGTCGGCTACAACTACATCCACGGCGAGATCTTCGAGGTCTACGAACGCTTCGAGGAAGCGCTGGAAGAGGCCCGCGCGGCCGGCTACCTGGGCAACAACATCCTCGGCAGCAGCCACAGCTTCCAGCTGCATGCGCACCACGGCTTCGGTGCCTACATCTGCGGCGAGGAAACCGCGCTGCTCGAATCGCTGGAAGGCAAGAAGGGCCAGCCGCGCTTCAAGCCGCCGTTCCCGGCCAGCTTCGGCCTGTACGGCAAGCCCACCACCATCAACAACACCGAGACCTTCGCCG
>CBIHPZ010000735.1:0-2295 GCA_966211865.1 uncultured Aquabacterium sp. | reverse complement strand
GCGACTTCCGCCGCATGCTCAACAGCGTGACCACCATCGTGGTGTCGGCGGACGTCCGCCCCTCGTTCTACAGCCCGGTCACCGGCACCATCTACCTCGACGCCGACAGCTTCTGGCTAACACCCGAAGAACGCGACACGGTGAACGAGTCGCCCGACTACCGCAGCGACTTCGGCAGCGGCCTGCAGTACCGCACGCTGTGGCGCTACGTGAAGGACGGGCAGAGCATCTTCAAGTTCGCCGATCCCGCCAAGCGCGTCACCCGCACGCTGGACGACGTGCACCTGGAGGTGGCGGCGCTGCTGTACCACGAGCTCAGCCACGCGCTGGACTGGCTGCCGCCGTCGGCCTATTCCTCGCTGCAGTCGAGCTGGGAGGTGCTGACCAACCTGTGGCCGCGCTACGAGGACGCGCAGCTCACGTCGGACACCGTGCCGCGCGCGCACCCGCTCACGTCGCAGCTGATGCGCGACCTGGCGCAGGTGCAGTACCGCGGCGCCACCGCGACCGACGCGCAGAAGAAGCTGTCGCCGGCCGAGGTCAGCGCCGCCTTCGCACCCGACCTGGCCACCGACGACTACAACTACGCCAGCCAGTTCGAGGACATCGCGATGACGCTGGAGGAAGCCCTGATGCAGCGCCGCCTCGGCCTCCTGCGCGACTTCGCCGTCGCCGATCCGGGCGGCAGCACCTCGGCCACCACCATCGTGCGCTGGGGCCAGCGCGGCCGCATCGGTGAGCCGGCACTGCGCCCGCGCGCCAAGGCCATCGCCCAGGCCCTGGTGCCGTGGTTCGACGCCGCTGAACTGGACCAGCTGCCCGCGCCGATCGCCCTGCGCGCCGGCGAGAGCTGGAAGGACAACCTGCAGCTGCCGGCGCCGCCGCGCCAGGCCCGCGCCGCCAATGCCGCTCCCACACTGCAGGAGATGCTGCAGCACCAATACGAACTGAAGCGCATGCGCCAGTTCCGCGAGCACGGGCCGCGGTGGGGCCGGCTGCCCGCCCAGGCTGCCGAAGCGGCCCAGGCGGCCCACCTGGCCGCTGCACTGCGGCGATAGAACGCCCCGGAAGGCCCGCGCGCCGTTCAGGTGCCGTCGCCGCGCCCCGCCGCCGCGGCGGCGTCCAGCAGCTTCACCAGCGTGTGCAGCACCCGGTTCACCGGCGTGGCCACGCCCAGCGCCGCGCCGCGGCGCACCACATAGCCGTTCAGGTGGTCGATCTCGCTGGGCTTGCCGCGCATCAGGTCCTGCGCGGTGGATGAGAACTGCGTCGGCATGGTCTGCGCAATGCGCTGCACGGCCGTCCAGGCGTCATCCACCGGCACCACGCCGTCGGCCCGCGCCACGGCCAGGCATTCGTCCACCACGTCGCGCATCACCGCCTGCACGCCCTCGGCCTGCGCCAGCGGTCCGTACGGCTGCCGGCTGATGGCCGACAGCGCGTTGTAGGCGCAGTTCAGGATCAGCTTGGACCACAACATGCCGCGTACATTGTCTGATAGCACCACCGGCACGCCGGCCGCCTCGAACAGCGCCGCCAGCTCGGCTCCCGCCCCTGCCCCGCTGAAGGCCAGTTCGCCGCGGCCATGGTGGCGCACGTGGCCGGGTCCCGCCATCTCGGTGGCCACGTAGACCACCACCGGCAGCACCGGCCGGTCCAGCCCCGCCTGCAGGCGGTCGGCGTTGTCGACGCCGTTCTGCAGGCTCATCACCACCGCATCCGGCGCCAGGTGCGGGCGCATCTGGGCCGCGGCGGCGTCGCTGTCGCCCGACTTCACGCACACCAGCACCAGCGTGGCGCCGGCCACCGCGGCGGGGTCGGGGCTGGCGGCCAGGGTGATGCGCTCGTCCACGCCGCGCGCCTCGAAGCGCAGGCCGCGATGGTTCACGGCGTCGGCATGCGAGGGCCGCGCGATCAGCGTCACCGCATGGCCGGCGCGGGCCAGCATGGCCCCGTAATAACAGCCAACCGCACCGGCGCCGAACACCGCCACGCGCCGGGGCTGCGAAGCCGGCCCTGCTTGCTGCGCTGCAGCGTTTCCGGGCAAGTACTGAGCGGACATAAGGACTCTCCGTGTAGGGATTTCTTGTGGACTGTGCATTAAGCCCGCAGGCCGCCCAGTGGGCGCTCGACCTTGCGCCGGGCACGCGGCGCGCGCGTCGCGATCCGCCCACGCCGCAGGCTTGTCAAGTGTGACGGGCCCTGCTTCAATCGCCCAACAACTTGCGCCGGAACGACCGGGCCACAGGGAAGAGATGCGCCGCGACCGTCGTGTGGGAGTACGCCTTTCATGCC
>CBIHPZ010000734.1:0-2295 GCA_966211865.1 uncultured Aquabacterium sp. | reverse complement strand
ACATCTCCACGCAGGTGCGCTTCCGCAAGGAAGAAGAGATCCGCAAGGGCGAGGCCGCGCTGCGCCAGCAGGGCCTGCTGCAGACGCAGGACAAGGTGAAGATCCTCACCTCCTGCCCCAGCTGCATGATGGGCCTCAACCGCTACCGCGACGACCTGAGCAACGGCCTGCTCGAGGCCGACTACATCGTGGTGGAGATGGCGCGCAAGATCCTCGGCGAGGACTGGATGCCCGACTACGTGGCGCGGGCCAACGCCGGGGGCATCGAGCGGGTGCTGGTGTAGCACGCCGGTCCGCGCGTGCGGGCCGGTATATCGTCAAGTGAGCGTATGATGGCCGCGTCAATTGGCCGTCATGTTCTGCCGCTCACATTAGCGAACATTTGGCTACGCTTGCGAGGCGCTGGGGCACGTATAACTCCGGACCGTCCGGGCGTGTGACGCAAGTCACGCGCCCGGTTCGTCATCCCAGGAGGAAACCTTCAATGTTCAAGCAAGTGCTCGCAGCCAGCGCGCTGGCCGCGACGGCCTTCGCAGCCCAGGCTGCAACCTATGACATCGGCGTCCTGCCGGTGGCCCCCGACACCTTCGTCAAGAGTGTCAGCACCGTCTCGCCCCCCGGCACCTTCAGCGACATCTTCAACTTCACCGCGCCCACCGGCAACGGCTACAGCGGCAGCGGCGTGGCGATCTCGCTCGACGTCGGCGCCAACATCCTCAACATCAACGACCTGAGCGTGAAGCTCTACGACGCTGGCCACAACCTGCTGGCCACCGGTTCGTCGGGCGACTCGTCGGCCGTGACCTGGCAGCTGCTGTCCGGCGCGAACTACAGCTTCGAAGTCACCGGCAAGACCGCGGGCATCGCTGGTGGCCTGTACACCTTCGCCGCCACCGCGGCGCTGGTGCCGGAGCCGGAAACGCTGGCGATGATGCTGGCCGGCATCGGTGCAGTGGGCTTCATGGCCCGCCGCCGCCGTCCGGAATAAACCTGGCCTGAGCCCGCGCGGCCAGGCTCGCCCGCGTCGTCCGGCACTGGCCGGCGGCGCGGGCGCCTGAATGGCCACGTGGGGCCGCGCGCTAAACTTCCGCGACCCCTGCCTTGCTTTCTCCGACATGGTTCGCGCCAGCACGCCCAAGCCCCAGCCGACTGCCCTCACGTTGCACCAGGCTTCCCGGGTGCTCGAGGTGGGTTTCGACGACGGCGCGGTGTTCCGCATTCCCTTTGAATTGATGCGCGTGTATTCCCCTTCCGCCGAGGTGCAGGGCCATGGCCCCGGCCAGGAAGTGCTGCAGACCGGCAAGCGTGGGGTCGAGATCGTCGCCCTGGAGCCGGTGGGCCACTACGCCATCAAGCCCACGTTCAGCGACGGCCATGATTCCGGCCTGTTCACCTGGGAGTACCTGCACCACCTGGGCGCCGAGCAGGACAGCCTGTGGCAGCGCTACCTGGAACGCGTGGCCGCGGCCGGCACCGAGCGCGATGCGCCCATGCCCCAACCCGCTGCCGGCGCCTGCGGCCATCACCACTGATTCCATCGAGCACCATGGCCCAGACCCATTTCGGCTTCCAGACCGTCGACGAGGCGGACAAGGCGCGCAAGGTGCGCGGCGTGTTCGACTCCGTGGCCGCGCGCTACGACCTGATGAACGACGTGATGTCGATGGGCCTGCACCGCGCGTGGAAGGCCTACACGGTGGCCGTGGCGCAGGTGAAGCCGGGGCACCGGGTGCTGGACATCGCCGGTGGCACCGGCGACATGGCCAAGGCTTTTGCGCGTCAGGCCGGGCCTGAAGGGCTGGTGGTGCACACCGACATCAACGAGACCATGCTGCGCACCGGCCGCGACCGGCTGCTCGACGAAGGCCTGGCCCTGCCGACCACCACCTGCGACGCCGAGAAGCTGCCTTTCCGCAGCGCCACCTTCGACCGCGTCTGCGTCGCCTTCGGCCTGCGCAACATGACGCACAAGGACGCCGCGCTGGCCGAGATGTGCCGCGTGCTGAAGCCGGGCGGTCGCCTGCTGGTGCTCGAATTCTCGAAGGTGGCGCAGCCGCTGCGCCGCCCCTACGACTGGTATTCCATGAATGTTCTGCCTTTGATGGGCAAGCTGATCGCGAAGGACGCGGACAGCTACCGCTACCTCGCCGAATCCATCCGCATGCACCCCGACCAGGACACCCTGAAGGGAATGATGAAGACCGCAGGCTTCGGTCATGTCGACGTGCACAACCTCACCGCCGGGGTGGTTGCGCTGCATGCGGGCATCAAGTGCTGAGCACCACGTTGTCCGTG
>CBIHPZ010000733.1:0-2304 GCA_966211865.1 uncultured Aquabacterium sp. | reverse complement strand
GCTTGCCATCGCAATCGGGGCAGCGCAGGTAGACGTCGGAGAGGAACTGCATCTCGACGTGCTCGAAGCCCGAGCCGCCGCAGGTGGGGCAGCGCCCGTCGCCCGCGTTGAAGCTGAACATGCCGGCGCCGTAGTTGCGTTCCAGCGCCAGCGGGGCCTGCGCGAAGAGCTTGCGGATCTCGTCGAAGGCGCCGACGTAGCTGACGGGGTTGGAGCGCGCGGTCTTGCCGATCGGGCTCTGGTCGACGAACACCGCGTCGGCCAGCCAGTCGGTGCCCAGCAGCTGGTCGTGCTCGCCCGCGCCTTCGGTGGGCTTGCCGAAGTGGCGCAGCAGCGCCGGCACCAGCACGTCCTGCACCAGCGTGCTCTTGCCGGAACCGGAGACGCCGGTGACCACCGTGAGCCGCTGCAGCGGGAACGCCACCTGCACATCTTTGAGGTTATGTTCCCGCGCGCCTTCCAGGATCAACTTGGGCGTGGCCTCGTTGACGAAGCGCCGCATGCCGATGCCCACGTGCTTGCGGGCGCCCAGGTAGGCGCCGGTCAGCGTGTCGGCGTGGCGCGCTTCATCGGGCGAGCCGTCGAAGACGATCTGCCCGCCCCGCTCGCCGGGCCCCGGCCCCATGTCGATCAGGCGGTCGGCGGCCAGCATCACCGCGGGGTCGTGCTCCACCACCACCAGCGTGTTGCCGGCATCGCGCAGGCGCTGCATGGCCTCCACGATGCGGTTCATGTCGCGCGGGTGCAGGCCGATGCTGGGCTCGTCCAGCACGAACATGGTGTTGACCAGCGAGGTGCCGAGCGCGGTCGTCAGGTTGATGCGCTGCACCTCGCCTCCGGAGAGCGTGCGGCTCTGGCGGTCCAACTGCAAGTAGCCCAGGCCGACGTCGCACAGGTATTTGAGGCGCGTGCGGACCTCGTCCAGCAGCAGCTTCAGCGCCTCGTCCAGCATCGATGACGGGAGCGTCAGGCCATCGAAGAAGCGGCGGAGCTTGTCGATGGGCAGCAGCATCAGGTCGTGCAGGCACAGACCGGGCAGCGCCTCCAGCTGCTCGCGCGACCAGCTGACGCCTTTCGGCAGGAAGCGCTTCGAAGGCGCCATCACGCCATCCGCGTCCTCCTTCGACCCGAGCCGCCACAGCAGCGCTTCGGTCTTCAAGCGGGCCCCGCCGCAGGTCTCGCACGGCGTGTAGCTGCGGTACTTGGACAAGAGCACGCGGATGTGCATCTTGTAGGCCTTGCTCTCCAGGTAGCCGAAGAAGCGGCGCACGCCGTACCACTGCTTGTTCCAGTTGCCGTTCCAGTGCGGCGAACCTTCGATCACCCAGTCCTTCTGGGCTTGCGACAGCTGGCTCCACGCGGTGTCGCGCGGGATGCCGGCCTCGCCGGCGTACTTCATCAAATCGTCCTGGCACTCCTTCCAGGCCGGCGTCTGCAGCGGCTTGATGGCGCCGGCGCGCAGGGTCTTGCGGTGGTCGGGGATCACCAGGCCGAAATCGACGCCGATGACGCGGCCGAAGCCGCGGCAGGCTTCGCAGGCACCGAAGGCGGAGTTGAAGCTGAACAGCGCCGGCTGCGGGTCGGCGTAGCGCAGGTCGCTGTCGGGGCAGTGCAGGCCGGTGGAATAACGCCACAGGTCAGCGTCACCCTCTTCTTTCAAGGCATAGACGTTGACGCGCCCGCTGCCGCGGCGCAAGGACAGCTCGATGGCCTCGACCACGCGCGCCTTCTCGGCCCCGCCCAGGCGGATGCGGTCGGCCACCACGTCCAGGATCTTGCGGTGCTCCACCACCCGTTCCGCATGCACCCGCGTGAAGCCGCTGGCCGACAGCCACTGCTCCACCTCGGCGGGCGTCACCGTCTCCGGCAGCTCGACGGGAAAGGTGATGACCACCCGCGGGTCACCCGAAGCCGCCGCACGCGCCACCAAATCGGCGTAGATCGTCTCCGGCGAGTCGTGCCGCACCCGCTGCGCCGTCTGCTTGTCGAAGAGCTCCGCCGCGCGCGCGAACAGCAGCTTCAGGTGGTCGTTCAGCTCCGTCATCGTGCCGACCGTGGAACGCGAGGTGCGCACCGGGTTGGTCTGGTCGATGGCGATCGCCGGCGGCACGCCCTCCACCTTGTCCACCGCGGGGCGGTCCATGCGGTCGAGGAACTGGCGGGCGTAGGCGCTGAAGGTCTCGACGTAGCGGCGCTGGCCTTCGGCGTACAGCGTGTCGAACACCAGGCTGGACTTGCCCGAGCCCGAGGGGCCGGTGACCACCGTCATCTCGCCGGTGCGGATGTCCAGGTCCAGGTTCTTGA
>CBIHPZ010000732.1:0-2320 GCA_966211865.1 uncultured Aquabacterium sp. | reverse complement strand
CGCTCAGGTGGCCCCCCTATAATCCACGGGTTTTGCTCGGGGGCACGGTCCCCGCCGCAATTCCCCAGAAGTCTTTGACAGCAGTGAGCGGCAGGGCCCCGGCCCCGCCAGCAGCGAGTGGCCGGGCCATCCCGGCCGGCAGCGAGTGGCCGGACATTCCGGCCGTGGCGAGCACCCAGAGGAATCATGAGCGACGCGCACTCCGAACACCAAGCCCACGAAGGCCCGATCAAGACCCCGAAGCAGCTGATCGTCACGATCGTCGCGTCCTTCGTGATCCCGGTGGTCGTGATCATCATGCTCACCAACTTCGTCGCCTTCGGCACCAAGTCCGGCGCGGGCAGCGACGGCATGTCGGACCAGGCCATCGCCCGGCGCATCGAGCCGGTCGGCAAGATCGAAGTGAAGGACGTGAGCGACCCCTCGGCGATGAAGAGCGGCGAGCAGGTCTACCAGGGCCAGTGCGCGGCCTGCCACGCCTCCGGCGCGCTGAACGCGCCGAAGTTCGGCGACGCCGCGGCCTGGGGCCCGCGCGTGCAGAACGGCTTCGAGGCGCTGCTGACCTCGGCGCTGAAGGGCAAGGGCCAGATGCCCCCGCAAGGCGGCGGCGAGCACAGCGACTTCGAGATCGCCCGCGCCGTGGTCTACATGGCCAACCAGGGTGGCGCCACCTTCAAGGAACCGGCCGCCCCGGCGGCTGCGGCCAGCGGCGCGGCCGGCAGCGCCAGCGCGCCGGCGGCTGCGGCAAGCAAGTAAGACGCGGCGGCCCCGTCGCAGCCCAGAAGAACCGGCTCGTCGAGCCGGTTTTTTTTCGCCCGCGGCTTGCATCCGGCGAGCGCAGCCGCGCGTAGTCACCGGGACGCGGGCCCGTGCGCCCGGTTCAGGAGGCAGCTTGCGGATCGAGCAGGAAGCCGAAGCGCTGCGGCGCGTCGGCAAAGCGCAGCGGCTCGGGCACCCATTGCCCGGCCTCGATGGCCTCGGCCGCCTCGACCATGTCCTGGCTGTGCACCAGCCCGAAGCCGATGTCGCTGTCGAGGAAGAGCCGCCCCGCCTCGTCGAGCCAGCAGCCGCGCGCCTCGGCGGCTCGGCCGGTGTGGGTGGTGATCGATTGCCCGTGCACGCGCCAGACCCAGGGCGCTGCCTCAAGCTGCACGTAGACGCGCTGGGGCCCGTTCTGGAAGAACCAGCGGCCACGCTCATCCGACAGGTAATTGCGGCCGATGAAGGCCTTCAGCCCTTCATGCTCGATGCGGCTGCCCTTGACCGCGGGGAACGGGCCCGCGTGTTGCGCCGACTCGTCGCGCAGGTACCAGTCGCCGCGTGCGTCCAGCGCCAGCCAGCCGTGGCAGTGCGGCACGTTGGGCCACTTGCGCATGGCCGCCAGCACGATGTCATCCATGCGGCGGACCTTAGCTCAGGTGTGCTCGAGCATCCAGCCCAGCACTGCTTCCGGCAGGCCCATCACGTGGCCCGGAAAACGGCCACGCGGAAAGCCCACGTGGCCGCCCTGCGCCGGCTGCCACAGCGTGACGAAGCGCCCCACCTCGTGCGGCCGCGGCAGGCTGGCCGCGGGCACGAAGGGGTCGTTGCGGGCGTTCAGCACCAGCGCCGGGATGCGGATGCGCGCCAGGTGCGGCTTGGCCGAAGCGCGGAGCCAGTAGTCGTCGGCGTTGCGGAAGCCGTGCAGCGGCGCGGTGAAGACATCGTCGAACTGGTACAGGTCGCGCGCGGCCAGCAAGCGCTCTCGGTCGAACAGGCCCGGGTGCTGCTGCAGCTTGGCCAGCGCCTTGGGCTTCATGGTGCGCAGGAACATGCGGGTGTAGACGAGCCGGTTGAAGCCGCGGCCGATGGCACGCCCGCCCGCGGCCAGGTCGATCGGCGAGCTGATGGCCGCGACGCAGGCCGCGGTGGCCGCGGCGCTGTCGCCCGACTCCTGCGCCCAGCGCAGCAGCGCGTTGCCGCCCAGAGAGACGCCCACCACGCGCAGCGGCGCGGCGGCCCGCGCACGCAGGCGCTGCAGCACCCAGCCCACCTCGGCATGGTCGCCCGAGTGGTAGGCCCGCGGCGCCAGGTTGATCTCGCCCGAGCAGCCGCGGAAATGCGGCAGCGCGAAGCCCCAGCCCTGCACGATCGCCCAGTGCGCAAAGGCCAGCGCGTAATGGCTCTGCGACGAGCCCTCGAGGCCGTGGAACAGCACCAGCCAGGGCGCGTCCGCGCGCGCCGGGTCGTGGAAGTCGACGTCGATGAAGTCCTGGTCGGGCGTGGTCCAGCGCTCGCGCCGCGGCGCCGGCAGCGTGCCGGGGTGGCGCCGTGAGAACAG
>CBIHPZ010000731.1:0-2320 GCA_966211865.1 uncultured Aquabacterium sp. | reverse complement strand
GGCACGTCCGCCAGCAGGCCCTGGCGCAGCCGCTGCTGGGCCTGCAGTTCGGCGCGGCAATCGGCGCACTGCGCCAGGTGGGCCTGCGCCTGCGCGCGCTGCGCCTCGTCCGCCCGGCCGTTGACCAGCCACGGCATCAGCGCCCAGGTGCGGGCGTGGGCGTCGGCGCGCCCGGAAAGGTCCAGCCGGTCGGCACTCATCGCGTTCCCTCCGTGCCGGTGCTCCCTTCGCCCGCGTGGCGGTCGGCCAGCTGCGGCAGCAGGTGGCGCAGCCGGGTGCGGGCGTGGAACATGCGTGCCTTCACCGTGCCCTCGGGGCACTGCAGGATGGCGGCGATCTCGTCCACCGAATGCCCACCGCCGTAGGCCAGCTCCAGCACCAGCCGGTGGTCGGCCGACAGGCGCTGCAGGCCCTTGGCCACCCAGTCGCGCAGCTCGTGGTCGGGCTGGGGGTCGTGCGCCAGCGCCGGGCCGAGCTCGTCGTCGGCCATCGGTTCCTCGCCGTGCTGGCGCAGCGCCTTCAGCGCGCAGCGGTAGGCGATGCCCATGATCCAGGTCGACAGCCGCGCCTCGCCGCGGAAGGTGGCGGCCTTCTGCCAGACGATCCAGAAGCAGTCGTTGATGACCTCGTCGACGATGTCGGCGCGTCGCGTCATGCGGCCCACGAAGCGCGCCAGCCGGCGGTGGTAGGCGTGGTACAGGGCGGACAGCGCCGCGCGGTCGCCCGCGGCCAGCTGCTGCAGCAGGGCGCGGTCGGCCTGTTCGTCGGCGGGAAGGGGCGCGGCGGTCATGGGACGGAGGGACGACCCGGGTTGTACTCGCCGTGAGTGCCCCGCGGCCTGCCGCCGGTTGCATCCCGCATCAAAAAGACGCCAGCGCCAGCGCCGACCAGCGCGCGCGGCCGGCGTCACCCATGAAGCGGCGGGCCGTGCCGTCGGCACCCAGCCGGTTCAGCTCCAGCCGCCAGCGGCCCTGCTGCCAGGCCAGGCCGAGGCCACCGTAGCGGTAGCGCCGGTCGGGCAGCGGCGGCAGGTCGGCCTCGCCCAGGCTGGCGGTGACGGACCAGGCATCGCCCAGCGGCCAGCGCAGCCCGGCTTCCAGCGCCCACTGCAGGCCGGCACGGCGGCCGGGCCAGGCGCGGTAGTCGATGGCGGTGAGGTTCAGCGCCAGCAGGTCGCGGAAGCCCAGGCCGACGCCCGCCTCGTGGCGGTCGAAGGCGCGTGCCCGGGCCTCACCGGGATAGCCGTACCAGCCGAGGCCGGCGTCCAGCTGCCAGTCGTCCGAGAGGGAGCGGTAGTACGACACCCGGCCCAGCACGCGGTGGTCGCCGCGGCGGCCTAAGTCAGTGCTGGCCGCGGCGGCCAGCGACCAGTGTCCGCGTGCCACCTGGCCATCGGCCTGCAGCGTCGGCCGCCGGGGGTAGACCGAGAGGCCGCGGTCGGTCAGCTCGGACGCCACGGCCAGCTGGCCCTGCCATTGCAGCGGCTGCGCGAAGGCCACGGTGGGTGCGGCGATGGCCATGGCGCTGGCCGCCAGGGCGGTGGCCACGGCGTGCACCGGCGCCGGCAGCGCGGCCCGCGCCCTCGCCTGCGGCCCACCGGTGCCTGCCCGCGGCCACCGCCGCGCTACCACCGCTGCCGCCCCCCGCTGCGCCGGTGCCGCAGCTGGGCCAGCGGCTTCTTGCCCTTCAGCTGGCGTTCGATGCCGTCGTTCAGGTCGTCGCGCAGCGCATGCACCGCTTCCACGTGGCCGTAGGCGCCGGGGAAGCGCAAATCCAGCCACAGCCACAGCGTGCAGGCGCGCAGGGCCTGTTCCATGCGGTCGAGCCGGCTGTGGCCGTCCACCGCATCCAGGAACCAGGGGCGGCCGGCGCGGCCCGCCACGGCGTGGTTGTTGGCCCAGTCCAGGAACTCGTGCAACTGCCCTTCGCTGCGGTCGTCCACCGGCGCCTGGGCGTAGATGAAGCGCTCCTTCAAGGACAGCTGCGGCGCGTTGCGGTCCAGGGCCTCGGCCAGGTTCAGCATCGCGTCCAGGTCGGCCACCGCGAAGTGCGCGTCGTCCAGCCGCAGGCGCTCGACGAACACGCCCAGCACCTCGCGCAGGCGCTTCAGCTGCAGGCGCGCCGCGATGGTTTCCACGTGCCAGCCATTGGGTGCCACCGGCGCCTTGAAGTGGCGCGGCGCCTTCGGCGTGCGGTGGGTCAGGTCCTTCAGCTGGCGCAGCGCATTGGGCTCGGCCGAATCCAGCACGCCCGCGAAGCCTTCCTCGTGGATGCCGTAGCGGCCGGCGCGGCCGGCGATCTGGTGCACCTCCGATTCGGT
>CBIHPZ010000730.1:0-2322 GCA_966211865.1 uncultured Aquabacterium sp. | reverse complement strand
GCCGCCGACTTCACCTTCGCCTTCCCCGCGCTGCTGTCGGCCATCATGCTGGGCGCCATCTACGGGCCGGGCCTGGTCACCGGCATCGTCGCCATCGGCATCTTCAACATCCCCGTCTTCGCCCGCATCACGCGCGGCGCCGCCAACGCGGTGTGGTCGCGCGAATACGTGCTGGCCGCGCGCGCCGCCGGCTTCGGCGGCTGGCGCATCACCACCGACCACGTGCTGCCCAACATCGCCAGCGTGCTGATCGTGCAGGCCACCATCAGCTTCGCGACCGCCATCCTGGCCGAGGCGGCGCTGTCCTACCTGGGGCTGGGCACGCAGCCGCCGCAGCCCAGCTGGGGCCGCATGCTCAACGAGGCGCAGGGCCAGCTCTTCACCGCGCCGATGCTGGCGGTGTACCCGGGCGTCGCCATCGCGCTGAGCGTGCTGGGCCTGAACCTGATGGGCGACGGCCTGCGCGACCTGCTGGACCCGAAGCTCGCGCGCAAGCGCTGAGCGCCCGATCCGCGCGGGCCCGCGCCATCGCGCGGCCACGCGCCGCGCCAGGCGGCCCCCTCTTGACGCCGCGGTCATCCGGGCGACAACCATGCTGCAGTGCAGCGATATAGTCGCGCCCGCCGCAAATGCAGTCGAGCAGTCCCATGACCGAGCGCGCCCCCATCACCTTGCACCGCCTGCGCGCGATGCACGCCGAAGGCGAGAAGATCGCCATGCTGACCTGCTACGACGCGAGCTTCGCGCGCCTGCTCGACGCCGCCGGCGTCGACGTGCTGCTGGTCGGTGATTCGCTGGGCATGGTGCTGCAAGGCCGCCCCAGCACCCTGCCCGTCACGCTGCAGGAGATGGCCTACCACACCGCCTGCGTGGCGCGCGGCAACCGCAGCGCGTGGATCGTCGGCGACCTGCCGTTCGGCAGCTACCAGGGCAGCGAAGCCCAGGCCATCGACAGCGCCGTGGCGCTGATGCAGGCCGGCGCGCACATGGTCAAGCTCGAAGGCGGCGGCTGGACCGCGCCGCTGGTGCGCCAGCTCGCCGAACGCGGCATTCCCGTCTGCGCCCACCTGGGGCTGACGCCGCAATCGGTGCACGCCCTGGGCGGCTGGCGCGTGCAGGGCCGAGACGACGGCGGCGCCGGCACCCTGCGCCGCCACGCGCAGGAACTGGCCGAGGCCGGCGCGGCGATGCTGGTGCTGGAACTGATGCCCAGCGCACTGGCCCGCGCCATCACCGAATCACTGCCGATTCCGGTGATTGGCATCGGCGCCGGTGCCGGCTGCAGCGGCCAGGTGCTGGTGCTGCACGACATGCTGGGGCTGGGAACCGGCAAGCGCCCGCGTTTCGTGCGCGACTTCCTGGCCGACAGCGGCTCCCTGGACGCTGCGATCCGCAGTTATGTCGCCGCCGTCAAGGACGGCAGCTACCCCGACGAGGCCGTGCACGGCTTCTGAGCCGGCCGCACGCCGCTTACTTCCGGCGTCACCGCGCCGCCTCTTCACCTTCCCAGCCTTTCCCCTGCGGCCCCGGCCCGGCCGCAAACCGTTGCGAGCCTCCTAGCCATGCGCGTGATCCACACCCTCGCCGAGCTGCGCGCCGCGCTGGCCGGCAGCACCCACACCGCCTTCGTGCCGACGATGGGCAACCTGCATGAAGGCCACCTGTCGCTGGTGCAGCTGGCGCGTGCGAATGCGCCCGGCGGCCCGGTCGTCGCCAGCATCTTCGTCAACCGCCTGCAGTTCCTGCCGCACGAGGACTTCGACACCTACCCCCGCACGCTGGAGCGCGACTGCGAACTGCTGGCGGGCGCCGGCTGCGACATCGTCTTCGCCCCGTCCGAGCGCGAGCTGTACCCCGAGCCGCAGGGCTACAAGGTGCACCCGCCGGCCGAGCTGGCCGACATCCTCGAAGGCCACTTCCGCCCCGGCTTCTTCACCGGCGTCAGCACCGTGGTGCTGAAGCTCTTCAACTGCGTGCAGCCCGCCTTCGCCGCCTTCGGCAAGAAGGACTACCAGCAGCTGATGGTGATCCGCCGCATGGTGAAGCAGCTGGCGCTGCCGGTGCAGATCCTGGCCGGCGAGACCAGCCGCGCCGACGACGGCCTGGCGCTGTCGTCGCGCAACGGCTACCTGAGCGCGGCCGAACGGGCGGAGGCGCCGCGCCTGGCCCGGCTGCTGCGCCGCACGGCCGACGCGATCCGCGCCCAGGGCCTGGCGCAGGCCGGGGCGCTGGAAGCCGCGGCCGCGGAAGAGCTGCGCGCCCACGGCTGGGCCCCCGACTACCTCACCGTCCGCCGCCGCGAAGACCTGGGCACGCCGCAGG
>CBIHPZ010000729.1:0-2322 GCA_966211865.1 uncultured Aquabacterium sp. | reverse complement strand
TCCACCGTGTCCCGGATCAAATGCCCCGCGATCGAGAACCGCGGCGGAATGGGCGGCAATTGATCGATGGGAAACCACTGCGCATCGGCAATCTCTTCTTCCTGGCGCACGATGTCGCCGGCCGCCCACTCTGCGGTATAGGCCACCATCAGGCTGTGCGGGAAGGGCCAGCTCTGGCTGCCGTAGTAGCGCAGGTTCTTCACCTGCAGGCCCACTTCCTCCGCCACCTCGCGGTGCACGCATTCCTCCAGCGATTCACCGGCTTCGACGAATCCGGCCAGGGCGCTGTACATGCCGGTGACCGAGTTGAGGGCCTTGGCCAGCAGCACCTCGCGGCCGCGGGTGACCAGGCACATCATGGCCGGGCTCAGGCGCGGGTAGGCGGTGTGGCCGCAGGCGGGGCAGCGGCGCGCGCGTTCGCGCTCGGCCTGCTCGGTGGGCGTGCCGCAGACGCCGCAGTGGCGGTGCGTGCGTTCCCATTCCAGCACCTGCGCGGCGCGGCTGGCCAGGCCCAGCAGCGGGGCGTCGAAGCCCATCATCGCGGCGCGCAGCGGGAGCGGGCGGAAGCCTTCGGGCACGGCCTCGGCGCGCACGGCCCAGCAGTCGATGCCGTCGAGCCGGCCCAGGTAGTGGCGCGTGGCGGCGGGGCCCAGTTGCTCCAGCAGCGCGCGCGGCTGCGGCGCGAAGACAGCGTCTTCCGGGGCGGGCATCAAGAGCTTGCCTTCGACGAAGACGCAGCACCAGGCGGTGTCGGTGGGCTCGAGGCTGAGGTAGACGGCGGGTTCGAAGTTCATGCGCAATTCAGGCGGTCGGCGGTTCGGCCAGGTTGACCATCTTCGCAGCATCGACCCACTGGTCGAACTGCTCGGCGCTGACGTGGCCCGAAGCCAGCGCCGCCTCGCGCAGGGTCAGCCCCTGCTTGTGCGCGGCCTTGGCGATGGCGGCGGCCTTGTCGTAGCCGATGTGCGGGTTCAGCGCGGTCACCAGCATCAGCGAGCGTTGCACCAGCTCGCCGATGCGCTCGCGGTCGGGCTCGATGCCCTGCGCGCAGTGGTGGTCGAAGCTCTCGGCGCCATCGGCCAGCAGGCGGGCGCTTTGCAGCAGGTTGTGGATGATGACCGGCTTGAACACGTTGAGTTCGAAATTGCCGGAGGCGCCCGCCATGCCCACCGCCACGTCGTTGCCGATCACCTGGCAGCACAGCATGGTCATCGCCTCGCACTGCGTCGGGTTCACCTTGCCCGGCATGATGGAACTGCCCGGCTCGTTCTCCGGAATGCGGATCTCGCCAAGCCCTGAGCGCGGGCCGGACGCGAGCCAGCGCACGTCGTTGGCGATCTTGTTCAGCGCGGCGGCCAGGGTCTTCAAGGCGCCGTGCGCGGCGACCTGCGCATCGTGCGCGGCCAGCGCTTCGAACTTGTTGGGCGCGCTGACGAAGGCGTGGCCGGTGAGGCGGGCCAATTCCGCAGCCACGCGGCCGGCGAATTGCGGGTGCGCATTCAGCCCGGTGCCCACCGCCGTGCCGCCCAGCGCCAGCTCCAGCAAATGAGGCAGCGTGGCATGCACGTGGCGCAGCGCATGGTCCAGCTGCGCCACCCAGCCGGACATCTCCTGGCCCAGGGTCAGCGGCGTGGCGTCCTGCAAATGGGTGCGGCCGATCTTCACGATGCCCATGAAGGCCTGCGACTTGGTGGCCAGCGTGTCGCGCAGGGCCTGCACCGCGGGCAGCACGCGCTCGACGATGGCCTGCACCGCGGCCACGTTCATCGCGGTGGGAAAGACGTCGTTCGACGACTGGCCGCGGTTCACCTCGTCATTGGGGTGCACCAGCCGGCCTTCGCCAATGGGGCCGCCCAGCAGCTGCGAGGCGCGGTTGGCCAGCACCTCGTTGAGGTTCATGTTGCTCTGCGTGCCGGAGCCGGTCTGCCACACCGAGAGGGGGAACTCGTCCGGATGGCGGCCGGCGATCACCTCGTCGGCCGCGGCGACGATGGCCTCGGCCTTGCGCGCGTCCAGCTGGCCCAGGGCCGCGTTCACGGTGGCGGCGGCACGTTTCACCTGCGCCAGCGCACGCACCAGCTCCGGCGGCATGCGCTCGGTGGAGATGTCGAAGTGCTGCAGCGATCGCTGCGTCTGCGCGCCCCACAGCCGGTGGGCCGGCACGGCGATGTCGCCGAAGGTGTCGCGTTCGATGCGGTGGTCGGTCATGGCGAGGTTCTTTCTTCAAGGAAAGGAGGCTGCCACGTGCAGCGTGACCCTGCGGGCGTGCTGGGCGTGGGTGGAGCCCAAGGGCACGTCCGCGTCGTGGTGGCGCGGTGGCAG
>CBIHPZ010000728.1:0-2331 GCA_966211865.1 uncultured Aquabacterium sp. | reverse complement strand
GCCGGAGACGCTGCCGGTCAGCCGCAGCTACCTGCACCTGTTCAGGCAGATGTGAGGCCGGCGCGGCCTTCGGGCGGCAACTTCACGGACCGAGGGTGTGCGCCGCCGATGGAGCCGGGGCGGTGGGCCAGCGGCGCGGGCCGGCCGCTGCCTCCACGGCGTGGCGCGACACGGCCGCGCCCCATCCAAGCCGCTGCCTCAAGCCGCGGCCTCAAGCCGCGGCCTCAAGCCGTGGGCGTGACTTGGCCGCGCCCGATCCACGCCGCCCCGCGCACGCCGGATGAATCGCCATGCCGTGCCGGCAGCACGCGGGTGCGCAGCGGCTCGTCGCTGCCGGCCTGGAAGATCCAGGGCTGGCAGCGGCGGGGCAGTTCGTCGTAGAGCCGGCCGATGCGCGACAGGCCGCCACCCAGCACGATCACGTCGGGGTCCAGCAGGTTGATGACGCCGGCCAGCGCGCGGGCCAGGCGGTCGAGCCAGCGCTCCAGGGTGTCGGTGGCCGCCGGGTCGCCTTGCTCCGCCCGCAATGCGATCTCGCGCGCCGCCAGGGTGCCGCCATGCCGCCGCGCGTGGTCCTGCGCCAGCGCCGGGCCGCTCAGCAGCGATTCGATGCAGCCGGCCTGGCCGCAGTAGCAGGGCGGGCGCGGTTCGTCGGCGCGGGCCCAGGGCAGCGGGTTGTGGCCCCACTCGCCGGCCAGGGCGTTCGGGCCTTCCAGCACCCGGCCATGGACCGCGATGCCGGCGCCGGTGCCGGTGCCCAGGATGGCGGCGAAGACCACGGCCGCGCCGGCCGCGGCGCCATCGGTGGCTTCGGACAGGGCCAGGCAGTTGGCGTCGTTGGCCACCCGCACCGGCAGGCCGGTGCGTGCGGACAGGTCGAGGGCCAGCGTGCGGCCGTTCAGGCAGGTGGTGTTGGCGTTCTTGATGCGGCCGTCGGCCATCGGGCTGCCGGGGCCGCCGATGCCGACGCTGGGCACCGCGCCGGCGGGCAGCGCGGCCCGCGCTTCGGCCACCAGGCCGGCCAGCGCGCCGAGCAAGGCGGCGTAGTCGTGCGCGGGGGACGGGATGCGCCGGCGCCAGCGTTCAGCCCCCGCGGGGTCGAGCACGATGGCCTCGATCTTGGTGCCGCCCAGGTCGATGCCGATGGCATGGCGGGCGGTGCCGGCGGGGTCGCTGCCGGGACGTTGGTCGGGCATCTGAAACATGCAGTTATTGGCATTGTTGTGCCATGACGACGGTCAATCGGCTGTGCGGAAAGCTTAACTGGCCGATCTGCCAGCCGATATTCAAGCGATCGGGGCGGTGCCGGACTGCCCAGAATTTCTCGACCCGCCGCTGCACATTCAGGAGACAGCCCCATGTCGTTCAAACTCTCTGCCTCGATCGGCAGGCGCCTGACCCTCGGGTTCGGTGCGCTGATCGCCCTGCTGCTGGTCGTGGCCGGCTTTGCCGCCATGACGACGCAGCGCCTGGGTGAACAGGTGCGCCAGATCGTCGAGGTCAACAACGAACGCTCCGCCACCGCGGCGCGCATGCTGGACACCATGAACGCCATGGCGATCCAGGCGCGTTCGATCACGCTGCTGACCGACGCCAAGGAGATCGAGGCGGAGCTGAAGAACTTCGAGAAGTCGAAGGGCGAGTACCTGAAGCAGGAAAAGGCGCTGACGGCCCTGATGGCCGACGCGCACGAGGACGCCAAGAAGCTGACGGGCGAGATCACGCAGGCGTCGGCGAAGGTGATTCCGCTGATCGCGCATGCCGCCAAGCAGGGCCAGGAAGGCGCCAACATCGACGCCACGATGACGCTGACGCTGCAGGTGCGCCCGGCCGAGATCCTGTGGCGCAAGAAGGTGGACGAGCTGAATGCGCTGCAGGCCAAGCAGAACGCCGAAAGCGCCACCGCCGCCACCGCCGGCACCCGCCGCGCGGTGGTGGTCGAGGCGGTGCTGGTGGGCGCGGCGATCGCCATCGGCGCCATCGTGGCCTGGCGCATCACGCGCAGCATCAAGCTGCCGATCGAGCGGGCGGTGAAGGTGGCCGAGCGCATCGCCGAAGGCGACCTGGGCAGCACCGTGGACGCCGGCACCGGCCAGGACGAGATCGCGCGCCTGCTGCAGGCCATTGCCGCGATGCAGGGCCGGCTGCGCGGCCTGGTGGGCGAGATCCGCCAGACCGCCGATTCGATCCAGGTGGCCAGCGCCGAAGTGGCCACCGGCAACGCCGACCTGAGCCACCGCACCGAGCAGGCGGCGAGCAACCTGCAGCAGACCGCCAGCTCGATGGAGCAGCTGACCGGCACCGTGCGCCAGAGCGCCGATGCGGCCTCTC
>CBIHPZ010000727.1:0-2337 GCA_966211865.1 uncultured Aquabacterium sp. | reverse complement strand
CAACGCCTCCCGCACAAACTCCAACCGATCCTGCCCGAAGAACATCTCGTCCCCCACGAACATCGTCGGCGCGCCGAACACGCCGCGCTGCACGGCTTCATCGGTGGTGGCCTTCAAGGCCGCTTTCACCGCCGGGTCGTCGGTCAGCGCCGCGATGGCACAGGGGTCGAAGCCGGCGGCGGCGAAGACCTGCGTCACCACCTCGGGGTCGTTCATGTTCAGTGACCGCACCCAGATGGCGTCGTAGACGGCGGCCATGGCGGCTTCCAGCCGCTGCGGCTCGCGCAGCTGCAGGCCGGCCAGCACGCGCATCAGCCGCAGCGTGATGATGGGGAAATGCGGGTTCAGCGCGAAGGGCACGCCCAGGCGCTGCGCGCAGCGCTGCAGGTCGCGGTTCATGTAGCGGCCGCGCGCGGGCACCGCCGCGGGGGAGCTGTTGCCGGTGGCCTGGAACACCGCGCCCAGCAGCATGGGCCGCCAGCGCAGCTCGGCGCCGGCTTCGGCGCACAGGGCGGGCAGCTTGGCGCAGGCCAGGTAGGACGCGGGGCTGCCGACGTCGAAGAAACACTCCACGGTGCGGGTCATGGTCACGCATCAGAATGCCGGCCACCGTTGGCCAACGATCGGCGCGATGCTACGCCGCGCATCCCGCACCATGACTGCTCCTGATCCCGCCCCGTCTTTCACCGGTGTTCACACCTCGCCGGCACCGGTCGTGCTTGTGGTGGGGGCGGGTGACGCCACCGGCGGCGCCATTGCGCGGCGTTTCGCGCGCGGCGGCTACACCGCCTGCGTCACGCGGCGCACGGCGGACAAGCTGCAGCCGCTGGTGCAGCGCATCCGCGCCGAAGGTGGCCGGGCCGAAGCCTTCGCCAGCGACGCGCGGCGCGAGGAAGAGGTGGCCGCGCTCTTCGACCGCGTGGAAGCCGAGCACGGACCGGTGGAGGTGCTGGTGTTCAACATCGGCGCCAACGTGCCCGCCAGCATCCTGGACGAGACGCCGCGCAGGTACTTCAAGGTCTGGGAAATGGCCTGCTTTGCCGGCTTCCTGAACGCGCAGGCGGCCGCCCGGCGCATGGTGGCGCGCGGGCGCGGCACCATCCTGTTCACCGGGGCCACGGCGTCGCTGCGGGGCGGCGCGAATTTCGCCGCCTTCGCCGGCGCCAAGCATGCGCTGCGCGCGCTGGCGCAAAGCATGGCGCGCGAACTGGGGCCGAAGGGCATCCACGTGGCGCACGTGGTGGTGGACGGCGCGATCGACACCGAGTTCATCCGCAGCAACTTTCCCGATCGCTACGCGCTGAAGGACCAGGGCGGCATCCTGGACCCCGAGCACATCGCCGAGAACTACTGGCACCTGCACCAGCAGCCGCGCGACGCCTGGACGTTCGAGCTGGACCTGCGGCCTTACATGGAACGCTGGTGAGGCGCTGCCCTGTAGCTGGCGCCGACGGTTTGATGCGCGGCGGCAGCCCATCACGAAGCCAGCGATCGTGGTTGTGATTTCCGATACAGGGTTGCTGCTGCCGACACAGGTGGTGGCGCCGAATAGAATCGGCTCCCCGCGCGACGAGGGTGTGGCCGCCCCCGCGGCCGGCCGCGCGGCGCGATTCCTGGGAGCCTGATGGACTACACCGTTGCCGCTGTCGACGAAGCACTCGGCCTGCTGTTTCTCGTGGCCGAGAATCCCGGGCTCGGCGTCACCGAACTCGCCAAGCGTTCCAGCAACACCAAGGCACGCGCCTTTCGGCTGTTAAGCACTTTGGAGGGACGCGGTTTCGTGCAGCGACACGGCGATCCGGCCGTGTACAAGCTGGGCCACCGCACCCTGCTGCTGGGCATTGCGGCGCAGGCGCAGATCGACCTGGTGAGCCTGGCGCAGCGGCATCTGAACGACCTGGCGCAGCGCTTCAATGAAACCGTGCACGTGCGCGTGCGCGACGGACTGGAATCGGTGTGCGTGGCCATGGCCGAATCGACGCGCGACGTGCGCGTGGGCACGCACCTGGGCAAGCGGCGGCCGCTGCACGCGGGCTCCAGCGGCAAGGTCATCCTGGCCTTCGGCCCGGAGGAAATCCGCGAGGCCATCCTCAACAGCGAGTTGCCGCGCTACACGCCGCAGACCATCGTGCAGCGCGGCAAGCTGGCGCAGGAACTGGCCAAGGTGAAGGCGCAGGGCTATGCCACCTCGAATGCCGAGGTGGCGACCGACATCCGCTCGGTGGCCGCGCCGGTGCGCGACGGCAAGGGCCAGGTCATTGCGACCTTGGGCATGTCGGTGCCGGCCAACCGCGCCGGCGAAGAGCAGATGGCGGTCTTCGTGCGCGAGGTGGTGGC
>CBIHPZ010000726.1:0-2343 GCA_966211865.1 uncultured Aquabacterium sp. | reverse complement strand
CCGATCATGATGACCATCGACCAGGTGCAGGCCTTCCTGTACCGCGAGGCCCGGCTGCTGGACGACCGCCAGTGGGACGAATGGCTGGCCTGCTACCACCCGGCGGCGGAGTTCTGGATGCCGTCGTGGGACGACGACGACCAGCTGACCACCGACCCGCAGCGCGAGATCTCGCTGATCTACTACCCCAACAAGGGCGGCCTGGAAGACCGCGTGTTCCGCATCAAGACCGAGCGCTCGGCCGCATCGATGCCGGAGCCGCGCACCGGACACAACATCCACAACGTCGAGATCCTGACGCCACACGATCGGCAGCAGGGCGAGCAGCTGGAGGTGCGCTTCAACTGGCACACGCTCAGCTACCGCTACCAGACGGTGGACAGCTACTTCGGCAGCAGCCGCTACACGCTGGACCTGACCAGCGGCGTGCCGCTGATCCGCCGCAAGCACGTGGTGCTGAAGAACGACTACATCCACCACGTCCTGGACGTCTACCACATCTGACCCCCAGGCGGCCTGCGCGGGCCTGCGCACGGCAGGCTCCGCCGCCGCATGCAAGGAGACACGCCATGCCCCACCAGATCGCCTTCCGCTTCGAAGACGGCGCCACCCGCTTCATCACCGCCAACCCGGGCGAGACGGTGGCCGACGCCGCCTACCGCCAGGGCGTGAACATTCCCTTGGACTGCCGCGACGGCGCCTGCGGCACCTGCAAGTGCCGCGCCGAATCGGGCCGCTTCGAGATGGGCGAGTACATCGAGGACGCGCTGAGCGAAGCCGAGGCCGCCGAAGGCTTCGTGCTGACCTGCCAAATGCGCGCCCAGAGCGACTGCGTGGTGGCCGTGCCCGCGGCATCCACGGTGTGCCGCACGCCGCAGCCGCCGGTGCAGGCCACGGTGCAGTCGGTGCGCCAGCTGTCGCCCAGCACCATCGCGCTGACGCTGCAGGACCCCGCGCTGGACAAGCTGGCCTTCCTGCCCGGCCAGTACGTGAACCTGCAGGTGCCGGGCAGCAGCGAGACGCGCGCGTATTCGTTCAGCTCGCTGGTCAACGACGGCACGGTGTCCTTCCTGATCCGCAACGTGCCGGGCGGCCGCATGAGCGGCTGGCTGACCGGCGCCGCGCAGCCCGGCGATGCCATGACGCTCACCGGCCCGCTGGGCACCTTCTACCTGCGCGACATCCGGCGTCCGGTGCTGATGCTGGCCGGCGGCACCGGCCTGGCGCCGTTCACCGCGATGCTGGAAAAGATCGCGCGCGACGGCAGCCCGCACCCGGTGCACCTGATCTACGGCGTCACCCACGACGCCGACCTGGTGGAGGTGGAGCGCCTCGAGGCCTTCGCCCGCGCCATTCCCAACTTCACCTTCGCCTGCTGCGTGGCCAGCCCGGACAGCAGCCACCCGAACAAGGGCTACGTCACCCACCACATCACGCCGGCGCAAATGAACGACGGCGACGTCGACATCTACCTGTGCGGCCCACCGCCGATGGTCGAGGCCGTCAGCCAGTTCATCCGCGAATGTGGTGTGAAGCCCGCGAGCTTCCACCACGAGAAATTTGCCGCCAGCTGAAGGAGACCATGATGCAAGCACGATTCCACGACAAGGTGGCGGTGGTGACGGGCGCCGCGCAGGGCATCGGCCGGCGCGTCGTCGAGCGCCTGCTGGACGAGGGCGCGCGCGTGGCCGCGGTCGACCGTTCGGACCTGGTGCACGAGTTGACGACGCTGCCCGGGGCGTCGCAGCGCCTGCTGCCGCTGACCGCCGACCTGGAGCGCTGCGCCGATGCTGAGCGCGTCATGGCGGCGACCATCGAGCGCTTCGGCCGGCTCGACATCCTCGTCAACAACGTCGGCGGCACGATCTGGGCCAAGCCCTTTGAGCATTACCGCGAGTCCGAGATCGAAGCCGAAGTGCGGCGCTCGCTGTTCCCCACGCTCTGGTGCTGCCATGCGGCCCTGCCACAGATGCTGAAGCAGGGCAGCGGCGCCATCGTCAACGTCTCGTCCATCGCCACCCGCGGCGTCAACCGCGTGCCCTACGGCGCGGCCAAGGGCGGCGTCAACGCGCTGACCGCCTGCCTCGCGGTCGAGAACGCCGAGCGCGGCATCCGCGTCAATGCCACGGCCCCCGGCGGCACCGAAGCGCCACCACGGCGCATCCCGCGCAACACCGAGCAGCCCACCGAGCAGGAGCGGGCCTGGTACCAGCAGATCGTCGACCAGACGGTGCAGTCCAGCCTGATGAAGCGCTACGGAACCATCGACGAGCAGGCCGGCGCGATCCTGTTCCTGGCCTCCGACGAGGCCAGCTACATCACCGGCGTCACGCTGCCGGTGGG
>CBIHPZ010000725.1:0-2359 GCA_966211865.1 uncultured Aquabacterium sp. | reverse complement strand
GGCACCCGCTTCGCGTACCTGCTGCCGAATTTCCAGAACCCGTCCGGCCGCGTGATGCCGGCCGCGCGGCGTGACGCGCTGGTGCGCGCCGCCCAGGCCGCCAACCTGCCGCTGGTGGAAGACAACCCCTACGGCGACCTGTGGTTCGACGAAGAGCCGCCGGCCCCCATCGCCTCGCGCTGGGCCGAGGGCACGATCTACCTCGGTTCCTTCAGCAAGGTGCTGGCGCCGGGCTTCCGCCTGGGCTACGTCGTCGCCCCGCGCGAGCTGGGCCCCAAGCTGCTGCAGGCCAAGCAGGCGGCCGACCTGCACACGCCGGGCTTCAACCAGCGCGTGGTGTACGAGGTGATCCGCGAGGGCTTCCTCGACCAGCACGTGCCCGCCATCCGCGCCCGCTACAAGGCCCAGCGCGACGCCATGGCCGCCGGCCTGCGCCGCCACCTGCCCGAGGGCAGCGAGTGGCAGGAGCCCAAGGGCGGCATGTTCTTCTGGGTGCGCCTGCCCGAGGGCATCGACGCGATGGCCTTGCTGCCCAAGGCGGTGGAGGCCGGCATCGCCTTCGTGCCGGGCGCCGCGTTCTACGCCCAGTCGCCGGACCCGCGCACGCTGCGCCTGTCCTTCGTCACGCTGAAGCCGGAGGCCATCGCCGACGGCGTGGCGGTGCTGGGCCGCGTCATCCGCGAGCAGCTGGAAGCCACGGCCGAAGCCACCCCCTGAACCGCCTTGCGGTGGACGCTCACATGACGAGTCATGACGACCTGATCGCCGCGGCGCGCACGGTGCATGCCGTGATGCCCGCCACGCCGCAGTACCGCTGGCCGCTGCTGGAGGCGCTGGTCGCACCAGCGCCGCAGGACGGCACCGAACTGTGGGTCAAGCACGAGAACCACACGCCCGTCGGCGCCTTCAAGATCCGCGGCGGCATCGTCTACTTCGAGCGCCTGCTGGCGCGGGGTGAACGCCCGGCCGGCGTGGTCAGCGCCACGCGCGGCAACCACGGCCAGTCCATCGGCTTCGCGGCGCGGCGCCACGGCATCCCGGCGCTGATCGTGGTGCCACGCGGCAACAGCCGCGAGAAGAACGCGGCGATGCGCGCGCAGGGCGTGGAGCTGGTCGAGCACGGCGGCGACTTCCAGGAAGCGCGCGAGCATGCGCAGGCCCTGGCCGCCGCGCGCGGCTGGTTGATGGTGCCGTCCTTCCACCCGGACCTGGTCGCTGGCGTCGCGAGTTATGCGCTGGAGCTGTTCACCGAAGTGCCGAAGCTGGACACGGTGTACGTGCCCATCGGCCTGGGCTCCGGCGCCTGCGGCTTGATCGCCGCGCGCGACGCGCTGGGCCTGGCCACCGAGATCGTCGGCGTGGTCTCCACCGGCGCGCCGGCCTATGCGCTGTCGCTGCAGCGGGGTGAAGCGGTGTCGCACGCCGTGACCACGACGCTCGCCGACGGCATGGCCTGCCGCACGCCCGAGCCGGCGGCGCTGGCCATCCTGCAGCGCGGGCTGGCGCGCACGGTGCTGGTCAGCGACGAGCAGATCGCCGCCGCGATGCGCCGCCTGTACGAATGCACGCACCAGGCGGCCGAGGGCGCGGGTGCGGCGGCGCTGGCGGCGGCGCTGGCCGAGGCGCCGGCGCTGGCCGGCCGCCGCACGGCGGTGATACTGAGCGGCGCCAACGTCGACCGCGGCGTGTTTGCCGACGTGCTGGGAGCTGAATGATGACGCCTGAAGTAAGCGTCGGTGCCACCGTGGAAGAACGCCTGGCGGCCCTGGGCCTGCAGCTGCCGCCCGTCACGCCCACCCGCGGCAGCTTCGAGCCCTTCGTGCTGGTGGATTCCATGCTGTACCTCTCGGGCAAGGGCGCGCCGCTGCGCGACGGTGATGGCGCGGTGCCCAAGGTGGGCGCCGAGGTCTCGGTGGCGGAGGCTCAGGCCCACGCCCGCGACATCGGCCTGTACCTGCTGGCACTGATGCGCGAGGCGCTGGGCGGCTTCGATCGCGTGCGCCGCGTCGTCAAGCTGCTGGGCATGGTCAACGCCGTGCCCGACTTCACCCGCCACACCGAGGTCATCAACGGCTGCTCCGACCTGCTCATCGCCACGCTGGGCGAACGCGGGCGGCATGCCCGCTCGGCCGTCGGCGTCGGCTCGCTGCCGCGCGGCTTCGCGGTGGAGATCGAGGCCGTCGTCGCCGTCGATTGAACCCTTCTGCACAGGACCTGAATCACCCATGACCACCCGCCGCTTCAGCCAGCTCGACGTCTTCACCGGCACGCCCCTGCGCGGCAATCCGCTGGCCGTGGTGCACGACGCCACCGGCTTGAGCGACGCGCAGATGCAGGACTTCGCGCGCTGGACCAACCT
>CBIHPZ010000724.1:0-2379 GCA_966211865.1 uncultured Aquabacterium sp. | reverse complement strand
GACACCGGCGCCCGTGCCGCCGCCGACGCGTCTTTCGAGGGTTACTGAACCGCGAAGCAGTACAGCAGGCCCGCGCCGCCCGTGCTCTGCAGCGCCGCCGGGCTGCAGCCCCCGCGCGACTGGTGCGACGAGTTCCACGAGGTGGACCAGGGGTCGGTGGTGGGGCCGGTCTTGTCGTGGTGGCCCACCATCACCGCGCCTTCCGCGCCGCCGCGGGTCCAGTTGCCGCAGGTCAGGTCGGGGTCGTTGGGCGAGAACGAATTGCCGTCGGCGCGCGAGCCGGTGAGGATGTCGTGCTGGTTCGGCGTGTCGCCGCGGCCGGAGACCGGGGTGCCCTTTTCGCTCAGCGCCGTCTGCTTGCTGATCTTGTTGCCGGGCCCGTGCAGGTCATCGACGCTGCGCGCGATCAGGTCGCCCTTGACGTTGTACCAGGGGCCGTTGCCGATGCGGTCGCGCGCGTTGACGTTGGCCACGCCGTCCTTGGCCTGCGTGCTCAGGTAGGCGCGCCAGGTCTTGCCACCGGCGCCGGCGGTGCTGGCCAGCGCCTGGCAGTGCGCGTCGGCCCCGGCCAGCCCGCCCAGGTCGGCGCCCTTGCCGGTGCCCGTGCTGGTGACGAAGAAGCTGAACGGTCCCTTCTCGCCGCCGCCGGGCGACGAGGCGCAGGCGCTGATGCCCAGGACGACGGCGACTACAGCCAAGGCCACGGGGCCACGGGTCGTGCGATGCATGCGAAGTCTCCTTGCAGGGGTCGGTGATGGGGTGCCGATCCTAGGTCGGCCCGGCTGCCCGTGGTGCGTGGAAGGTGAACGGTTCCACCCTGCGCGGCAGCGTCGCGGGGCCGGCACGCCGCTTGCCTGCGGCGCCAAGCCATGGACCGCGACGACCTCACCCGCCGCTTCGTTCGCGTGCGCGGCGCGCGCGAGCACAACCTGAAGAACATCGACGTCGACATCCCGCGCGATGCGCTGGTGGTCTTCAGCGGCGTCTCGGGCTCCGGCAAGTCCTCGCTCGCCTTCGGCACCGTGTATGCCGAGGCGCAGCGGCGCTACTTCGAATCGGTGGCGCCGTATGCGCGGCGGCTCATCGACCAGGTGGGCGTGCCGGCGGTGGACGCCATCGACGGCCTGCCGCCCGCGGTGGCCTTGCAGCAGCAGCGCGGCGCGGCCAGCACACGGTCTTCCGTGGGCAGCGTCACCACCTTGTCCAGCCTGCTGCGCATGCTTTATTCGCGCGCCGGCAGCTACCCGCCGAAGCAGCCGATGCTGTACGCGGAAGACTTCTCGCCCAACACGCCGCAGGGCGCCTGCCCCGCGTGCCATGGCCTGGGGCTGGTCTACGACGTGACCGAGGCATCGATGGTCCCGGACCCGTCGCTCACCATCCGCGAACGGGCCATCGCCGCCTGGCCGCCCGCGTGGCACGGCCAGAACCTGCGCGACATCCTGGTGACCCTGGGCTACGACGTCGACAAGCCCTGGCGCGAGCTGCCGAAGAAGCAGCGCGAGTGGATCCTCTTCACCGAGGAACAACCGCAGGTGCCGGTGTATGCCGGCTTCACGCCCGCCGAGACGCGCGACGCGCTGCGCCGGAAGCTGGAGCCCAGCTACCTGGGCACCTACATGGGCGCGCGGCGCTACGTGCTGCACACCTTCGCCACCACCCACAGCGCGATGATGAAGCGCCGCGTCTCGCGCTTCATGACCGGCACGCCGTGCAGTGCGTGCCACGGCAAGCGGCTGAAGCCCGAGGCCCTGTCGGTGACCTTCGCGGGCCTGGACATCGCCGAGCTGTCGCACCTGCCGCTGGCGGCGATGGCCGAGGTGCTGAAGCCCGCGGCGCAGGGACGCTTTGACGCCGTGCCGGCCGCGGCCGCCGCCACGCTGGACCGCGCCAGCGCCCGGCGCGACACCGCGCGCCGCGTGGCCGCCGGCGGCTCCGCCCATGCCGCCGCGCCGGACGTGCGGCGCACGCCCAACCTGTCCGAAGAAAAACGCATCGCCGCGCAGCGCATCGCCGCCGACGTGGTCGAGCGCATCGCCGCGCTGGCCGACCTGGGCCTGGGCTACCTGTCGATCGACCGCAGCACGCCCACGCTCTCGCCCGGTGAACTGCAGCGCCTGCGGCTGGCCACGCAGATGCGGTCCAACCTGTTCGGCGTGGTCTACGTGCTCGACGAGCCGTCCGCCGGCCTGCACCCGGCCGATGGCGAAGCGCTGCTGCGGGCGCTGCAGCGCTTGAAGCAATCCGGCAACTCGGTCTTCGTCGTCGAGCACGACCTGGGGCTGATGCGCGCGGCCGACTGGATCGTCGACGTCGGGCCGGACGCCGGCATGAACGGCGGCGAGGTGCTGTACAGCGGGCCGCCCGCGGGCCTGCGCA
>CBIHPZ010000723.1:0-2395 GCA_966211865.1 uncultured Aquabacterium sp. | reverse complement strand
AGACGCATGGGCTTTCCTCGTCGTGGTTTCGCGTGGAATCACGCAGCCGCCCATTGGCGATGGCCGCCCTTAAGCCGAACTTAACGCGCCGCCCGTCCCGCCCTGTCCGGCACCGAAGCTTGATGTGGGTCATGGCGCGAGCGCAGCGCCGGCGGTCGCGTGCACGATGCCGTGATGCCCGGATGCCGGATGCCGGATGCCGGATGGCGGATGGCGGATGGCGGATGGCGGTGGCCTGCTGGGCGCGAGGCGGCACCGCGTCGGACCGGCAGGGGTCCGACAATCCGCGCGACCGGCGCCGCGCGCAGGGCAAGGGGAGCGGGAAGGGGACGATGAACACCAGGACCATCAACGACCTGGCCCGGCGCCTGGGGCCCGGCCTGATCACCGGCGCCGCCGATGACGACCCCAGCGGCATCGCCACCTACTCGCAGGCCGGGGCGCAGTTCCGCTTCGGCCTGGTCTGGACGCTGCTGCTGACCACGCCGCTGATGATCGGCATCCAGATGCTGTCCGCGCGCATCGGGTGGGTGACGGGCGAGGGGCTGGCGGCCAACATCGCCAAGGCCTGCCCGCGCTGGCTGACCCTGCTGCTGGTCGGCGCGCTGGTCGTGGCCAACACCATCAACATCGCGGCGGACCTGGGCGCCATGGCCGAAGGGGTGCGGCTGCTCGCCGGCGGCCACCACACGGTGTACATCGTGGGCTTCGGGGCGCTGTGCGTGCTGGGCCAGGTGGTGTTCTCGTACGAGCGCACGGTGCGCATCCTCAAATGGCTGACGCTCGCGCTGTTCGCCTACGTGGCGGTCATCCTGTCCGTGCAGGTGCCCTGGCGGCAGGTCGGGCGGGAGTCGCTGCTGCCGTGGACCTATCTTCCAAAAGGCGTGTCGATGGGCGACTACGCGGGCATGGTCGTCGCGGTGCTGGGCACCACCATCAGCCCGTACCTGTTCTTCTGGCAGGCGGCCCAGGAGGTGGAGGACAACCACCGCCGGCCCGAGGCGGCGGCCTTGCGCGGGCATTCCGCCGACGCGGCCGAGCACCTGGCGCGCATCAAGCTGGACACCTACGTCGGCATGCTGTTCTCGAACCTCATCGCGCTGGCCATCGTCATCGCCACGGCGGTGACCCTGAACCAGCACGGCGTCACCGGCATCCAGACGGCGGCGCAGGCCGCCGAAGCGCTGCGGCCGGTGGCGGGCGAGTTCGCCTTCGCGGTCTTCGCGCTGGGCATCGTCGGCACCGGCCTGCTGGCGGTGCCGGTGTTGGCAGGCTCGGCGGCCTACGCCGTCAGCGAGGTGTTCGGATGGAACGCCGGGTTCTCGCACGGCTTCCGCGAGGCGCGCGGCTTCTACCTCATCATCGGCGCGGCCACCGGCATGGGCACGCTGATGGGCGCGTTCGAGCTCGACCCGATCAAGGCGTTGATCTGGAGCGCGGTGATCAACGGCGTGATCTCGGTGCCGATCATGGTGGCGATGATGTGGATCGGGCAGTCGCGCCGGCTCATGGGTGCGTTGACGATGAGCCGGCGGCACCGCGCCTTCGGCTGGTCGGCCACGGTGGTCATGGGCCTGGCCGTGTTGCTGATGCTGGCGACGCTCTGATCCGGCCCCGCCCGGTTGTTCGAAATCAAGCGCCGTGGCCGCATCGCCGCCGCGCTTGCGCCAGCGCAATACGCGCCCGCGCCCGGTTCCTAGACTGGATTCAAGCGGTGCCGACAGGCGGGCGTGCCGCCGGTTTCACAACCCGCCACGCGATTGCAAGGAGATTCACGCCATGAACGCACTGACCCGCAGCGAGCGCTTCGACGACCTGTTTGCCGACTTCTTCCGCCGCTTTTCGCCGCCGGCCGCCTGGTCCGGCAATGGCGCCGGCGAGATCCGCATCGACGTGACCGAGAACGACAAGGCCTACGAGGTGCGGGCCGAGATGCCGGGCGTGAAGAAGGAGGACATCCGCGTCAACGTCGACGGCAATTTCGTCTCCATTGCCGCCGAGGTGAAGCAGGAGAAGGAAGAGAAGACCGCCCGTTCGCTGCTGCGCGAAACCTACCGCGGCAGCATGTCGCGCGGCTTCTCGCTGCCGACGGAAATCGATGCGAAGAGCGTCAGCGCCAAGTTCGAGGACGGCGTGCTGAAGCTGCAGCTGCCCAAGCGCGAAGGCGCGGGCGCCCGGTCGATCGCCGTGCAGTGACCGGCGCCGTGGCCGCGTCTTTTGGGGGTTTGCCCGGCCAAGGCCCTGGCCCGACGGTGTTCGATGCCTGGCTGCGCAGTGGCGCCCCGTGGCAGCCGCTGGGCATGGTGCATGACGGCTGGCGCTGGGTCGAAGCCGCGGCCGCGGCCTGCACGGCCGGCATGGAGCTGCAGCAGGCGCTGTGGCAGCCGTGGTGGGA
>CBIHPZ010000722.1:0-2395 GCA_966211865.1 uncultured Aquabacterium sp. | reverse complement strand
GCCCGCGTGGTGCTGGCCCTGCTGTGGCTGCTGCACTGGCTTCCGCTGCCGCTGAACGCGGCGCTGGGCCGCGGCCTGGGCCGGCTGCTGTACCGCCTGGCCGGGTCGCGCCGCAAGGTGGGCCGGCGCAACCTGGCGCTGTGCCTGCCGGAGCTGCCGGACGAGGCGCGCGAGAAGCTGCTGCGCGAGCATTTCCAGTGGCTGGGCCAGAGCCTGCTGGAGCGCGGCCTGCTGTGGTGGGCCTCGCCCGCGCGGCTGAAGCGCCTGATCCATGTGGAAGGCGACATCCACCTCGCCGAGCGCAGCGACAAGCCGGTGATGTGGCTGGTGCCGCACTTCATCGCGCTGGACGTGGCGGGCGCGTCGACGCAGCTGTTCCAGTCGCGCCAGGTGGCGTCGATCTACCAGGCGCAGAGCAACCCGGTGTTCGACCGCGCGATGCGCCGCGGCCGGCTGCGCTACAACCAGGGCCAGGTGTTCTCGCGCCATGAGACGGCTCTGCCGCTGGTGCGCGCCATCCGCCGGGGCCATGTCTTCTTCAACCTGCCGGACATGGACTTCGGCATCAAGGACGCGGCCTTCGTGCCCTTCTTCGGCATTCCCGCGGCCACCTTGCTGGCGCCGGCGCGCATGGCGCGGTCGCTGGGCATGGTGGTGCAGCCGGTGCTGGCCGAGGTGCTGCCCGGCGGCCGCGGCTGGCGCGTGCGCTACCTGCCGCCGTGGGAAGACTTTCCGGGCGGCGACGACATCGCCGCCACCGCGCGCATGAACCGCTGGATCGAAGACCGGATCCGCGAGAACCCGTCGCAGTACCTGTGGGTGCACCGGCGCTTCAAGACGCGGCCCGAGGGCGATCCGTCGCTTTATCGCTGAGGTCCGGCGCGCATGCCGACGAAGGCCAGGGCGAGGGTCGGACGCGGGTGAGGGCATCGCACGGCAGCCGATAATCCGCCGCTTATGAGTGCCCCCACCAACCTGCGCTTCACCAAGATGCACGGCGCCGGCAACGACTTCGTCGTGCTGGACGCCACGCGCGCACCGATCGAGCTGTCGCCCCAGCAGCTGCGCCGCCTCGGCGACCGCCGCTTCGGCGTGGGCGCCGACCAGATCCTGATGGTCGAGCCCAGCCCACGCGACGGCATCGACTTCCGCTACCGCATCTTCAACAACACCGGCGACGAGGTGGAGCACTGCGGCAACGGCGCACGCTGCTTCGTGCGCTACGTGCACGATCACGGCCTGACGCACAAGAAGCGGGTGCGCGTGGAGACGGTGAACAACCTGCTCGAGCTGCAGCTCGAGGACGACGGCCGCGTCACCGTCGACATGAACAAGCCGGTGTTCGACCTGGCCCGCGTGCCCTTCGATGCCACGGGCCTCACGCCGCGCATGGAAGGCGGCTTCGAGCTCTGGCCGCTCGACATCGCCGAGGGCCGCCGCGTGGAAGTGGCCGTGCTGTCGATGGGCAACCCGCACGCCGTGCAGCGCGTGGCCGACGTGCGCGAGGCGCCGGTGGCCCAGCTGGGTCCGCAGGTCGAGGCGCATGCGCGCTTCCCGCGCAAGGTCAATGCCGGCTTCATGCAGGTGGTGTCGCGCGGCCAGATCGCGCTGCGCGTGTTCGAACGCGATGCCGGCGAAACGCTGGCCTGCGGCACCGGCGCGTGCGCGGCCGTGGTGGCCGGCATCCGCCTGGGCTGGCTCGACCGCCGGGTGGACGTGCAGGCGCGCGGCGGCCTGCTGACGATCGAATGGGCCTCGGACGACGGCAACGTGCTGATGACCGGGCCGGCCGAAACGGTATACGAAGGGGAAATCTCGCTGTGACGATCCAAGGCGCCATCACCGAAAGCGACATCGCCAACTACCTGGCGAACACGCCCGGATTCTTCGAGCGCCATGCCGAGCTGCTGGCCTCCATCCAGCTCACCAGCCCGCACGGGCAGCGTGCCGTGTCGCTGCAGGAGCGGCAGATGGAAATGCTGCGCGAGAAGATCAAGGGGCTCGAGCAGAAGATCATGGAAATGATCCGGCACGGCCAGGAGAACGTGGCCATCGCCGACCGGCTGCACCGCTTCACCCGCGCCATCCTGCAAAGCCACGACGCCGCGGCGCTGCCCGAGGTGCTGGTGTCCACGCTGAAGCATGAATTCCTGGTGCCGCAGGCGGCGCTGAAGGTGTGGAACGTGTCGCCCTCGCACGCCGAGCTGCCGGCCGCGCAAGGCGTCAGCGACGACGTGAAGAGCTTTGCCGCCAGCCTCGCGCTGCCGTACTGCGGCCTCAATTCCGGCTTCGAGGCCGTCAGCTGGGTGGCCGATCCGTCCACCGTGATGTCGCTGGCGCTGGTGCCCTTGCGCGGCGGCGCGCAGGGCGAGGTGTTCGGCCTGCTGGTGCTGGC
>CBIHPZ010000721.1:0-2406 GCA_966211865.1 uncultured Aquabacterium sp. | reverse complement strand
CAGCAAGGACGCCTGCGACCTGCTGGACGCGGACCACCGCGCCGTGAAGAAGCTGTTCAAGCAGTTCGAGGAGCTGTCCGCCTCGAAGGGCAAGCGCGCTGCCACGCAGCGCCGCGAGATCGCCCTGGAGATCTGCCAGCAGCTCACGGTGCACGCGCAGATCGAGGAAGAGATCTTCTACCCCGCGCTGCGCAATGCCATCAAGGACACCGACCTGCTGGCCGAGGCGGAAGTCGAGCACGCGACGGCCAAGGACCTCATCGCGCAGATCGAATCGGGCGACCTGGAGGACGAGGCCTTCAATGCCCGCGTGACCGTGCTGGGCGAATACATCGACCACCACGTGAAGGAAGAGCGCAACGAGATCTTCCCGAAGGCCCGCGCCGCACGGCGGCTGGACCTGGTGGCGATGCGCGAGGAACTGGCGGCGCGCAAGGAAGCGCTGCTGGGGGGCGAGGAAACGCCGGCGCAGGGTGAAGAAGCGGAGCAGGAAGCGGCCGAAGAGGCATGACGGACGGCGCGGGCCGGGCGCACGCACGGGCAGCATGTGACGGGACGGGTGGCGCACCTCTGAAGGGCTTGTGAAGGGCTCCTGAAGGGTTCGCCACGAAGCCCAGATGGGCCCGCGCCGCCGCAGGTACAAAAAGGCGGGCGCGCTGATTGCCAGGGAAGGCGCCTGCACACAGCCCGGATTGCCGTGACCGTGGATTCTTCAAGATCGTGCGCGAGATGGTCGTGCGCGCTCATCGGCGCGCTGGGCCTGGCGGGGGCCGGCATTCCGGCCGCGGCCCAGGCACCGCCCCAGCCCGACGGGCAATGGACGATGGTGGCGGGTGACGCGTCGAATACACGTTACTCGCCATTGGCCGACATCGACCGCAGCAGCGTCAAGCGCCTGGCGCTGGCCTTCCGCTTCGACACCGGCGTGACGCGTGGCCACGAGGCAGCGCCGCTGGTGATCGGCAGCACCATGGTCATCGTCACGCCCTACCCGAACATCGTCTATGCGCTGGACCTGGCGAAGCCCGGCGCGACGGTCAAATGGAAGTTCGAGCCCAGGCCGCTGGCCGAGGCCCAGGGCGTGGCCTGCTGCGACGTGGTGAACCGCGGCGCCGCGTATGCCAACGGCCGCGTCTTCTTCAACACGCTGGACAACCAGACCATTGCGCTGGACCTGGAAACGGGCCGCGAGCTGTGGCGCACCCGCCTCGGCGAGATCCGCCGCGGCGAGACCATGACCATGGCGCCGCTGGTGGTGAAGGACAAGGTGCTGGTGGGCAATGCCGGCGGCGAGATGGGCGTGCGCGGCTGGCTCACCGCACTGGACGCGGCCAGCGGCCGCATCGCCTGGCGCGCCTGGTCCACCGGGCCGGACAAGGACGTTCTGATCGGCCCCCATTTCAAGCCGCACTACCCGCAGGACCGCGGCACCGACCTGGGCGTGAAAAGCTGGCCGCCCGAGGCCTGGAAGATCGGCGGCGGCACCGTGTGGGGCTTCCTGTCCTACGACCCCGAACTGGACCTGGTCTATTACGGCACCGCCAATCCCGGGCCCTGGAATCCGGAACAGCGGCCGGGCGACAACAAGTGGACCTCGGGCACCTTTGCGCGGCGGCCTGACACCGGAGAAGCGGTGTGGTTCTACCAATGGAACCCGCACGACCTGCACGACTACGACGGCGTGAACGAGCACGTGCTGGTGGACCTTCCGATCGGCGGCCGCACCCGCAAGGTGCTGCTGCACCCGGACCGCAATGGCTACGTCTACGTGCTGGACCGCGCCACCGGCGAGGTGCTGTCGGCCGATGCCTTCACGCAGATCACCTCCAGCCTGGGCGTGGACATTCCCAGCGGCCGGCTGCGGCCCAACCCGCAGACGGCGCCGCGCACCGGCGAGGTGGTGCGCAACATCTGCCCGGCATCGCCCGGTGCGAAGGACTGGCAGCCCTCGGCCTGGTCGCCACGCACGCAGCTGCTGTACATCCCGCACCAGAACCTGTGCCAGGACGCGGCCAGCTACGAGGTGGGCTACATCGCCGGCACGCCCTACGTGGGCGCCGACGTGAAGATGAAGCCGGGCCCGGGCGGCCACCGCGGCGAGTTCAGCGCCTGGGACCCGGTGCAGCGGCGCAAGGCGTGGCGCATCACCGAGCACTTTCCGGTGTGGAGCGGCGCGCTGGCCACCGCCGGCGACGTGGTGTTCTACGGCACGATGGACGGCTGGTTCAAGGCCGTGGACGCGAAGAGCGGCGAGCTGTTGTGGCAGCAGCGCCTGAGCTCCGGAATCATCGGCCAGCCGGTGAGCTACCGCGGGCCGGACGGCAAGCAGTACGTGGCCGTGCTGTCCGGCGTGGGCGGCTGGGCCGGGGCCGTGGTGTCCGGCGGGCTGGACCCGCGCGACGGCAC
>CBIHPZ010000720.1:0-2406 GCA_966211865.1 uncultured Aquabacterium sp. | reverse complement strand
CACCATGGCCGCGTACTTCAGTTGTCAGGCGGCAGGCCCGGCGCCAGGCTCACGCCCTGCACGATGGGGCTGCGGCGCACCTCTTCGGCCAGCGCCGCCTCGCGGCCCGCGGGCACGGCGATGTAGTAGTCGCCCAGCTGCCCCGGCCCGCCCGCCAGCCGGCCCTGCACCGAGACCAGCAGGTGGCGGATCTCCGCCTCCTTGGCATCGGGCGCGAAATTGACCTTCAGCAGCGGGCCTTCATGCACCGCGCTGGCCTTGCTCGCCCGCAGGCCGGCGCCGGCGTCTTCGTCGCGCCCGCCGGCCACCAGGCTGACGATGACGCCCGCCTGCACCGCGATGATGGCCAAACCCGCAAAAGCCGTGGCCGGCCGCAGCCCGCCGCTGAAGCCCAGCCACGCGGCCAGGCGGTCGAGCAGGCGGGGCTGGTCGGCGCGGATGCGGGCCATCACCTTGTCCAGGCCGATGGTGTCGGGCACCTCCGGCAGGCTGTCCGCGACGCGCGCTTGCAGCGCGCGCACGGCTTCCAGCTCGGCGCGCGCGTCGGCATGCTGGGCCAGCTCGCGCTCCATCCATTCGCGCTCTTCGCCCTGCAGGGTGCCGTTCACATAGAAGGGCAGCAGTTCCTGGAATCGCAGGTTCATGGCAGCCGCCTCATGACTTCAGCGCGCCGGCGGGCACCGCGCCGCCTTCACGCTGCACCAGCCGCGCCAGGCAGGCCTTGATCTTCTGCCGCGCATGGAAGAGCCGCGTCTTCACGGTGTTCTCGGGGCAGCCCTGCACGTCGGCCACCTCGGCCAGCGAGAAGCCTTCGTAGAACACCAGGTGCATGGCCTCGCGGTGCTCGTCGGACAGCTTGTCCATGCAGGCCCGCACGCCTTCCGTGCGCTGCTTGGCGGCCAGCTGGGCAAAGGCATCGGGGCTGTCGGACGGGGTGGTCTCGGCGATGTCGTCCAGGTCGTCGTGCAGCTCGTCCGCCCGGCGGCCGCGGTAGACCATCAGCGCCTTGTTGCGCGCCACGCCGATCAGCCAGGTGCTGAACAGCGAATCGCCGCGGAACCGCGCCGGCGCGCGCCAGACTTCGTACATCGTGTCCACCAGCACCTCCTCGGCCCGGGCCGGGTCCTTGAGCATGTTCAGCACATAGGCGTGGACACGCCGGCTGAACGCCTTGTACAGCTCACGGAACGCGGCCTGGTCCTGCTGCCCGATGCGTTCGAGCAGGGCTTTCACCCGGTCGTTGTCCATGGCGTGCGGTGGGGGCTGACGGTGGCTGCGGGCCAATATAGCCGTCGGCGGACCCGGCCGCACATCCACTCAGTTGCTGAAGACGCGCGGACGGTTCAAGGAATCGCAGCGGCGGCCGCGCGGCGCAGGGACGCGCGCTGCTGCTGCCCAGGGCCGGCTACTGCAGCGTGGGCCGCACCGCCGGCGTGCCGAAGTCGCGGCCGATCAGCTTGCGCACGTACAGGTAGTTCAGCCTCAGGCGCTCGCTCAGCGCGTCCAGGTCGACGTGGCCTTCGGCATCGCAGGGAAAGGCGTAACCGCGGCCTTCGTCGAAGAGCGAGACGAAGCGCAGCTCGAAGGCGGTGGGGTGCAGGCGGGGGGCCGGAGAGCGGACGGAGGGGGCGGTGGTGCTCATGGTGGACTCCATCAAAAGGCGTTGGCAGTCGGCCTTGGGTTGCGGCCACACGCCAAAACGGTCGTTGCGGAAATCACGGTCGGGCGCGTCGGCAGTGCGGTTCCCGACGCTGGGAGCGTCCCCGATGGGGACGGTCCCGTCGCTGAAGCTCCCGAATTGGCGGCGCTTCGCCCGAAGTCTTCAATGGAGCCCAGCGACGCGAACCTTCAACACCCGTGTCGCGCCAACCCCAAGGAGTACGCCATGTTCCCGATTCCCCCCGCCGGCCCCACCAACACCGTGAACGGCACCAACGGCAACGACACCGTGCACATCGCCAAGGCCAGCGGCCTGGCCGGCCTGATGGGCCTGTACGAAGTGACCGTCAACGGTCAGACCCAGCTGATGACCAAGGCGCAGCTGGAGAACACCGACTTCCAGCTGGGCGAAGGCAACGACGTGCTGGTGGTGGACGCCAACGTCAGCGCCGACATCACCGCCCACGGCGGCGGCGGCAACGACGTGCTGGTCGGCGGCGCCGGCGACGACCACCTGAGCGGCGGCCGCGGCGACGACATCATTGCCGGCCGCGGTGGCAACGACCACCTGGACGGCGGCGCCGGCAACGACTGGATGCACGGCGGCTCGGGCAACGACCGCATGCACGGCGGGCGCGGCCACGACGTGATGCACGGCGGCAGCGGCAACGACGTGCTGTCCGGCGGCCGCGGCAACGACTGGCTGGACGGCGGACGCGGCAACGACCTCCTGAGCGGCGGCCGCGG
>CBIHPZ010000719.1:0-2414 GCA_966211865.1 uncultured Aquabacterium sp. | reverse complement strand
CGCACCTTCGAAATCGAAGCGGCGGCGCTGCGAGCGCTCATCCCGCAGCAGGCCGAAGGCTTCACCGGCGCGGTGCAGGCGATGCTCGAGTGCACCGGCCGCGTCATCGTGATGGGCATGGGCAAGAGCGGCCACGTGGGCCGCAAGATCGCCGCCACCTTGGCCTCCACCGGCACGCCGGCCTTCTTCGTGCACCCGGCCGAGGCCAGCCATGGCGACCTGGGCATGGTGACGCCCGGGGACGTGGTGCTGGCGATCTCCAACAGCGGCGAAAGCGCCGAGCTCGAAGCCATCCTGCCGCCGCTGCGCCGCCTCGGCGTCACGCTGGTGGCGATGACCGGCAAGCCCGGCTCCACGCTGGCCCAGCATGCGGACTGGGTGCTGTCGTCGGCGGTCGAGCAGGAGGCCTGCCCGCTGAACCTGGCGCCCACCACCAGCACCACCGCGCAGATGGCGCTGGGCGACGCGCTGGCGGTGGCGCTGCTGGATGCGCGCGGCTTTCGCGAGGAGGACTTCGCGCGCTCGCACCCCGGCGGGGCGCTGGGCCGCAAGCTGCTGGTGCATGTGTCCGACCTGATGCTCACCGGCGACGCGCTGCCGGTCGTCACGCCCGAGACCGAGTTCATCCCGATGATGCGCACCATGTCGGCCAAGCGCCTGGGCGCGGCCATCGTCGTCGACGCCGAGCAGCGCGTGCTGGGGATCTTCACCGACGGTGACCTGCGCCGCCAGGTCGAGAAAGGCGACGACCTGCGCGGGCTGACCGCCGGCATGGTGATGCACCGCTCGCCGCGCACCATCCGCGCCGACGCGCTGGCCGCCGCCGCGGCCGACCTGATGGAAGAGCACCGCATCACCTCGGTCGTCGTCGTCGACGCGGACGGGCGGCTGGTGGGCGCGCTGACCATCGGCGACCTGATGCGCGCGAAGGTGGTCTGAGCGTGCAGCCCGCCCTGAATTTCCCACCCGAACTGCTGCTGAAGGCCCAGGGCCCGGGACACGGCATCCGGGCCGCGATCTTCGACGTCGACGGCGTGCTCACCGACGGCCGGCTCTTCATCGGCGCCCAGGGCGAGGACGTGAAGGCCTTCCACGTGCTGGACGGCCACGGCCTGAAGCTGCTGGCGCGCGGCGGCATCGAGCCGGTGATCCTGAGCGGCCGCGATTCGCCGGCGTTGCGCCGCCGCGTGGCCGACCTGGGCCTGAAGCGCGCGTACTACGGTGCCGGCGACAAGCTGGCCGTGGCCGACCAGCTGTGCCTGGAATTGGGCGTCGACTGGCCTGAACTGGCCGTGATCGGCGACGACTGGCCCGACCTGCCGCTGCTCACCCGCGCCGGCTTCGCCTGCGTGCCGCCCAACGGCCATGCCGAGGCGCGCGCGGTCGCCCATCACGTGACGGCCGCGCGTGGCGGCGAAGGTGCGGCGCGCGAGTTCTGCGACCTGCTGCTGGTGGCCAACGGCCGCTACGCCGCGCTGCTGGCCAGCCACCTGACGACGCTGGACGCGCGTTAACGGCGTTAGTGCGCAGCACCCTCATCCGTACGCAGCACCCGTCGTCCGTGTCGTCCAGCGCCACCCCGCCGCCCGAACTGCACCTGCCGGACCTTCCGGAGGTGCCGGTCAGCCTGCGCCCGCTGGCGCCGCCGGAACATCGTCGCCACCCCATGCCCTGGGGCCAGCGCCTGCGCAACGGTCTGATGGCCTACCTGCCGCTGCTGCTGATGGCGGCGCTCGCCGGCTCCACCTGGTGGCTGGTGAAGAACACGCCGGGGCCCGACAGGCCGCCGCAGGCCGGCGCGCCGCGGCAGGACCCCGACTACACGATGCACCGCTTCAACATCACCCGCTTCGACCCGCAGGGCAAGTTCGCGCTGCGCATCGACGGCGAGGTGCTGCGCCACTACCCGGCCACCGACCATTTCGAGATCGACGGCGTGCGCATCCATGCCGTGGCGCCCGATGGTCGCACCACGGACGCCACCGCGCGGCGTGCCGTGTCGAACGCCGACGGCAGCGAGGTGCAGCTGATCGGCGCGGCGCAGGTGGTGGCGCAGGTCGAAGGCGGCGACACGCTGCAGATCGACAGCGAGTTCCTGCACGCCTTCCTGCGCTTCGAGCGCCTGCGCTCGCACCTGCCGGTGGTGGTGCACCGCGGCGCGGACGAGACCCGCGCCGCCGGCCTCGACTACGACCACCTCGAGCGGCGCCTGCAGCTGCAGGGCCCGGTGCGCTCGGTCTATCGCCCCGGGGCGCGGCCGTCCGCCGCCGAACGCCAGAAATCGAACCCGTCCACCGCCGCACCATGAACAGCAAGCCCCTGGTCTACATCACCGGCGCCTCCAGCGGCATCGGCCAGGCGCTGGCGGCGCGTTTCCATGCCGGCGGCTGGCGCCTGGCGCTGGTGGCGCGCCG
>CBIHPZ010000718.1:0-2416 GCA_966211865.1 uncultured Aquabacterium sp. | reverse complement strand
CCGCCAGGTACAGCCGCGGCACGATGGAATCGACCTCGATGTACTCGTCGCGCGCGTGGTAGCCGTAGCCCGCCAGGCCGAAGCTTTCCACCACCACCGCCTTGCCTGAACGGCCGGCGAAGGCCGCGTCGGTGGCGCCGCCGGTGGTCGGCACCAGCGCCAGGCGGCGGCCGTCCAGTTCGGCGTAGATGCCGCGCGCATGCGCCGCCAGCGCCTTGCCCGCGTCGCTGGCCACGAAGGGCGGGCGACCGACCGTCACCGTGACCGTGGTCTGCGTGTCCGGCACCAGCTTGCTGGACGCCACCTTCTCGTTCAGCGCCGCCTGCAGCTTCTGCGCGCCGTCGCCCACCGTGAGGCGCACGTCGCCGGTGGCGGTGGCCGATTCCGGGATCTGGTTGCGCACCTCGCCCGCCTTCGCGGTGGTCCAGTTCAGCTGCGTGCCCGGGATGCCGGCGGCCACGTCGCGCGTCTGCAGCAGTTGGTGCGACAGCTCGATCAGCGCATTGCGGCCCAGCGTGGGTGCGGCGCCGGCGTGCGAGGCACGGCCCTTCACATCCATCACCGCGGTGGCCGTGCCGCTGGCGCCCAGCAGCAGGCTCTCGTCCTTCACCACCGCCTTCGCCGCGTTCGGCTCGAAGGACAGCACCACGTCGTGCTCGTCGGCGGTGGCGGCGATGATCTCGCCCGAGCCGATGGAGCCGATCTCCTCGTCGGGGTTGAAGAGCACCGTCACGCGCTGGTAGTCCTTCCAGCCGGCGTCGCGCAGCAGCGCCACCGCATGCAGGATGACGGCCATGCCGCCCTTGTCGTCGGCGATGCCGGGGCCGTAGAGCTTGTTGCCCTCGCGCCGCATCGGCTGGGTCTGCAGGATGCCGGGCTGGTAGACCGTGTCCATGTGGGCGATGAGCAGGATGCGGCGCTGGCCGCTGCCGTTGAAGGTGGCCTTGACGATGGGGCCGCCCGGGCCGCTCGTGGCCTTCAGCCGCTCGGTGCTGCCGCCCAGGGCCTTCAGCCGCTGCTCGGCGTAGTCGGCCAGGCGGTTCAGGCCATCGAGCTGCGCGCTGCCGGACTCGATGTTCACCAGGTCCTCGAGCGTCTTGATCACCGCCGGCTCGGCGGCGCGGCTGGCGGCCAGCAAGCCGGCATCGGCCTGGCGCGCCTGGGCCAGGGCCTGTGAAGAGAAGGAAGCCGTGAGGATCGAACAGGCAACAGCCAGCCCGGCCCGGGCCATGTGGCGAGCGCTCATCGTCGTGGGGGAAAGGAGTGGAGGGAGGCGGCCAGTCTAGGCACCCACTGCCCGCATGGCCTGTGCCAATATCGCCAACCGGCTTGCCGATCCCGCCATGGCGCGCACCCGTTTCTCCGGCTCTTCCCTTCCCCGTTCCACCGCCGACGAAGCGGCGCCGGCGGGCCTGGACGTGCGGCTGGTATGGGTGCCAGAAGCCACGCCCGGCACGCTCTTCATGACAGCCGAAGTACTCGGCTGTGCCGCCATGCTGCACCGGCTGCGGCGGCCGAATGCGCCGCCGCTGCTGCGCTGGCGCGTGGTGTCGCCCGGCGGCCGCGCCATCGCCCATCCCTTCACGCCGGCAGGCCGCCCGCCGGCGCGGCTGGGCGGCGCGCGCTCGCTGCTGGTGGTGCCCGCCCTGGCGGCCGAGGACGCGCCGCACCTGGGCGAGATCGTGCAGCGCCACCCGGCCCTGCTGCGCCTGCTGTCGCAGCAGGTGGCCGCGGGCGGCTTTGTCGCGGCCTGCTTCAACGGCGTCGTGTGGCCCGCGGCGGCCGGGCTGCTGGACGGCCAGCGCGTGGGCGCGCCCTGGCCGTACCAGAGCTGGCTGGCGCGTGCCTGGCCGCGCTGCGATTTCTCCGCCACCGACCCCGTGGCCCGGCACGGCCCGGTGTTCCTGGGCATGGCACCCGCGCTGGCCGTCGAGCTGACGCTGCGCGTGCTGGCCGAACTGGTGGATGCCGACCTGGCCGCCACCTGCGCCCAGGTGATGCTGCACCAGCCGGGCCGCCAGCACATGGCGCCGGCGCTGGTGGAACGCCAATGGCTGGTGCGCACCGCCGACAGCCCGGTGCACCGCGCCATGCAGTGGCTGCAGCGGAACCTGGAACGCCCCTATCGCCTGAAAGACGTGGCCGAGGCTGCGGCGGCCAGCGAACGCACGCTGCTGCGCCACTTCCGGGCCGCCACCGGCCAGACGCCGCTGGAACACCTGCAGGGCCTGCGCATCGAACGCGCCAAGCTGCTGCTGGAAACCACGCTGCACGGCCTGGACGCCATCGCCGAGGCCTGCGGCTACGCGGACACGGCGTCGATGCGGCGGCTCTTCAAGCGCGCCACCGGCGTCGCCATGTCGGACTGGCGCGAACGCCACACGCTGCGCGCACCGCACGCCCACTGGCGCGTGCG